>CAUQPA010000285.1:0-5929 GCA_963519325.1 uncultured Pseudomonas sp.
GTTCACCGATGGGGGTGGCGTCCAGCAACAGTGCCTGGCCGCGCAGCACCACCTCGCGCAGCGGCAGGCGAAAGCCCTGGGCCAGCAGTTCGGCGGGCAGCTCGGCATCGTTGAAGAGTTCGGCGAGTGTGTTGCCGGCCCCTTCGCCGGCCAGGGCGGCGAACGCCGGGTTGGCCAGCAGGATGCGGCCCTCGCCATCCACCGCCAGCACCGGATCGGCCATGGCCGCGAGCAGCGCATCGAGCTGCAGGGTGCGCCGCTGGCCGGGCAGGATGTCCACCACCCGGACCGCCTCGACCCCCACCACGGTCAGCAGGGCGGCGCGCAGTTCCTCCAGCACCGCGGCGCTCAGGGTCGGCGCATCGATGTAGACGTTGGGCGGCACCATCTCCACCGCGTCCAGGTTGAGGTTGCGCGCACCGAGCAGTGCCAGGACCTCCTGGGTGATACCGACACGGTCGATGAAAGTCACATGGATACGCATGAAAACCGCGGGGTCTGAAGGCGAAAGGCTATGCTACCCAAATGCTCGGGGTAGAATCATTTCTCATTTGCCGTGACGAGACCTCCATGACCAGCAAAGACCCGCTCCTTCTCGATCAGCAGCTCTGCTTCGCGCTGTACTCCACCTCATTGGCCATGACCAAGGTGTACAAGCCGCTGCTCGAGGAGGTGGGCCTGACCTACCCGCAGTACCTGATGATGCTGGTGCTCTGGGAAAACGACCATCTACCGCTCAAGGAGCTGGCGCGCCGGCTGCACCAGGACTCCGGTGCCCTGACCCCGGTCCTCAAGCGCCTGGAGGCCGAAGGCTACGTGACGCGCCAGCGCAGTGCCGAGGACGAGCGCAACCTGTCCATCGAGCTCACCGCGCAAGGCCGAACCCTGCGCGAGCGGGCGCGCAAGATCAACGGCACCATCGGCGGCTACTGCGCGCTGGGTGATGCGGAGATGACCGAACTGCGCGAGAACCTCATGGCGCTGCGTTCCAAGCTGGAGCGGTAAAAGCCCGCCACTGCCATTGGTCGCCTGGGCCAAAAAATGTATTTGCGCGATAATAAATATCGCGATAACTTAATTCCGTACCCGGGCCTCCCCTCTCGGTTAACGCCCGACCATTCAGTTATCGCGATACCTAACCCAGGAGCTTGCCATGAACATCCTCTACACCGCTTCCGCCACCAGCACCGGCGGCCGTGACGGCCGTTCCATCAGCAGCGACAAGGCCCTGGACGTGCAGCTGTCCACGCCCAAGGAGCTGGGTGGCGCCGGCGGTACCGGCACCAACCCCGAGCAACTCTTCGCCGCCGGCTATTCGGCCTGCTTCATCGGCGCACTCAAGTTCGTCGGTGCCAAGGAAAAGATCGCCGTCCCGGCTGACGTCAGCGTGACCGCCCAGGTCGGCATCGGCCCGATCCCCACCGGCTTCGCCCTGGACGTCGAGCTGACCATCAGCCTGCCGGGCCTGGAGCGCGCCGTGGCCGAAGACCTGATCGAGAAGGCCCACCAGGTCTGCCCCTACTCCAACGCTACCCGCGGCAACGTGGACGTGCGCCTGACCCTGGCCTGAGGGTCGCGCGCTCCCGGCGCCTCGCCCCGAGGCGCCCGGTCTTTCCCAGTTCGAGGAGTCATCCCGCGATGCGTACCTTCTCTCGTCTGCTCGGTCTTTCCGCCCTCACGCTGGCCCTCGGCAGTGCCTACGCCGCTCCCCAGCCCGACCCGGCCCTGGAGCGCACCACCCAGGGTTTCGTCGACACCCTCAACGCCAGCGGTGGCAAGCCCATCGAGACCCTGACGCCCCAGGATGCCCGCGCCGTCCTGGCGGGCGCCCAAGCCGGCGTCAAGGTCGATCTCTCCGGCGTGAAGATCAGCGAGAAAACCATCCAGGTCGACGGCAAGCCGCTGCAGCTGACCATCGTCCGTCCGGCCAATGCCAAGGGCCAGACCCCCGCCTTCATGTTCTTCCACGGCGGCGGCTGGGTGCTGGGCGACTTCCCCACCCACCAGCGCCTGGTGCGTGACCTGGTGGTGGCCTCCGGTGCCACGGCGGTGTTCGTCAACTACACCCCGAGTCCGGAAGCCCACTTTCCGGTGGCCATCGACCAGGCCTATGCCGCGACCCGTTGGGTCGCCGAGCACGGCAAGGACATCGACGTCGACGGCAGCCGCCTGGCGGTGGCCGGCAACAGCGTCGGTGGCAACATGGCCGCGGTGGTGAGCCTGATGGCCAAGGACCGGGGCACGCCCAAGCTGCGCTATCAGGTGCTGCTGTGGCCGGTTACCGATGCCAGCTTCGACAACGCCTCCTACCAGGCCTATCCCGAAGGCCGCTTCCTGACCCGCAACATGATGAAGTGGTTCTGGGACAACTACACCACCCGCGAAGCCGACCGTGCCAACGTCTACGCCTCGCCGCTACGCGCCTCCGAGGCACAGCTCAAGGGCCTGCCGCCGGCCCTGGTGCAGACCGCCGAGAACGATGTCCTGCGTGACGAGGGCGAGGCCTATGCGCGCAAGCTCAATGCCGCCGGGGTCGACGTGGTCCAGGTGCGCTACAACGGCATGATCCACGACTATGGGCTGCTCAACGCCTTGGCCAAGGTACCCGAGGTCCAGGCCGCGCTGTCCCAGGCTGGCCAGCTGCTCAAGCAGCACCTGCAGTAAGGCTCAACGCACGACAAAAGGGCGCCCATAGTGGCGCCCTTTTGCGTTTCAGCCCGGTTCACCGAGGGCGGCGAAGCGCTCCACCAGCCAGCCGTGCAGCTGGCGCACTGCGGGCGAGAACTGCCGCCGGTGCGGACAGAACAGCTGCAGCGGCAGCGGCTCGCCGGGCTGCTCGGGCAGCAGCCGTACCAGCCGACCGGTCTGGAGATCGTCGCGCATGTCCAGCCAGGACTTGTAGACGATGCCCGCCCCGGCCACCGCCCAGCGCCGCACCACCTCGGCGTCGTCACTCTGCAGGGGGCCACTGACGCCTACCTGGCGCTGGCCACCGTCGGGTAGCGGGAAGCTCCATTTGTCGTAGGTGCGGCCATGCAGCTGATAGAGCAGGCAGGCATGCCCGGCCAACTCGTCCAGGCTGCGCGGCGTACCCTGGCGGGCCAGGTAGGCCGGTGCCGCCGCCAGCAGGCGGTGGTTGTCGGGCGCCAGCGGTAGGGCCACCAGGCTGTCGTCCTGGCTGCGCCCGTAGCGAATGGCGATGTCCACCGGATCGCGATAGACGTCGGCTTGCTGGTCGGAGACATACAGCCGCAGGGTCAGGCCCGGATGGCGCTGGCGGAAGTCCGCCAGCCAGGGCAGCAAGAGATTGCGTCCCAGGTCCGAGGGCGCCGCCACCTGCAGCACGCCACGCAATTCCGGACTCTCACCCTGCAGCCGCTCGCGCCCCTCGCGCAGCGTCTCCAGCACCTCCCGTGCATAGGGCAGGTAGGCCTCGCCCTCGGCGGTGAGCCTCAGGCTGCGGGTCGAACGGGCGAACAGGCGAATGCCCAGGTCGCGCTCCAGCCGGCCGATGGCGGCGCTCACCTGCCCTGGCAACAGGTCTGCCTCACGGGCCGCGCGGGAAAAGCTGCCGAGGGCGGCGGAGCGCACAAAAAGGCCGAGGTCGTCGAAGCGGATCATTTTCACTCCCATGGTGAAGGTGCTATCCGATTCTGCCGCTTTTTCCGGCACAGAATGAAGACGACCATGGTCCCACGTCTTCTTATCGTACAAAGGAACCCGCCCATGAAAGCCATCGTCCACGGTGACACCAGCCTGCCCGCCAGCGATCCCCGCGCCCTGCAGGACGCCGTGCTGCCCGATCCCACCCCGGAAGCCCATGACCTCCTGGTGGAAGTCCGCGCCGTCTCGGTCAACCCGGTGGACACCAAGGTGCGCCAGGGCTTGGTGCAGCGCGAGTCCAAGGTACTGGGCTGGGACGTCTCCGGCGTGGTTCGCGCGGTAGGCAGCGCGGTCAGCCGCTTCGCCGTGGGTGACGAGGTCTACTACGCCGGCGAACTGTTCCGTCCCGGCTGCAACAGCGAGCTGCACCTGGTGGACGAGCACCTGGCCGGCCACAAGCCCAGGAGCCTGGACCACGCCCAGGCCGCGGCCCTGCCACTGACCGCCATTACCGCCTGGGAACTGCTGTTCGACCGCCTGGGCGTGGCCGAGGGCGGTGGCGCCGGCCAGCAGTTGCTGGTGATGGGCGCGGCGGGCGGCGTCGGCTCCGTGCTGGTCCAGCTGGCCCGCCAGCTGACCGAGCTGACGGTGATCGGCACCGCCTCGCGCGCCGAAACCCAGGACTGGGTACGGGAGCGTGGCGCCCACCACGTCATCGACCACCACCAGCCGCTGCGCCCCCAGCTGGAAGCCCTGGGCCTGGACGGCGTGACCCTGGTGGCCAGCCTGACCCATACCGATGTGCATTTCGCGCAGCTGGTCGATGTCCTGCGGCCCCAGGGTCGCCTGGGCGTAATCGACGATCCGGCGCAACTCGACGTGGTGCCGATGAAGGCCAAGTCGCTGTCGCTGCACTGGGAACTGATGTTCACCCGCTCGCTGTTCCAGACCCCGGACAAGGTGCGCCAGCACGAGATCCTCGAACGCGTTGCCGGGCTGGTCGACCAGGGCACCCTCAAGACCACCCTGGGCGAACACCTGGGTCGCATCGACGCCGCCAACCTGCGCCGTGCCCATGCCCAGCTGGAAAGCCACCAGGCCCGCGGCAAGCTCGTACTGGAGGGCTTCTGATGTCCAGGTTCCACGCCCTCGCCCTGGCGGTCGCCCTGGCCGCGGCTAGCCTGACCGCCCAGGCCGCGCCCCTGCCGCAGGAGCGCAGCCTCGGCCAGTTGGAGCAGGTCTTCGCCTTCCAGGATGCCATGCCCACCGGGGTCACCGTCAGCGAGACCGGCCGGATCTTCGTCAACTACCCGCGCTGGGGCGACCAGGTCCCCTTCACCGTGGCCGAACTCAAGGACGGCCAGGCAGTGCCCTACCCGGACGCCGCGCTGAACGTCGAGACGCCCGGGCACCCCGAGAAGGGCTTCATCAGCGTGCAGAGCGTGGTCGCCGACGGGCGCGGCCACCTCTGGGTGCTGGACACCGCCGCCCCCGGCTTCGCCGCGCCCAAGGCCGGCGGCGCCAAGTTGGTGGCCATCGACCTCAAGACCAATAAGGTGGTGAAGACCCTGGTCTTTCCGGCCGCGGTGCTCGAACCCAAGAGCTACGTCAACGACGTACGCTTCGACTTTCGCGTCGGTCGCGCCGGGGTGGCCTATGTCACCGATTCGACGCCTCCGGGTGGACTCATCGTCCTCGACCTCGCCACCGGCCAGGCCCAGCGGCGCCTGACCGGCGCGCCCCAGGCCAACGTCGACCCCAGCTTCGCCCCGGTGGTGGAAGGCGAGCCGCTGCTGATCCGGCAACCCGACGGCAGCACCAGCCGCCCGGCCATCGCCAGCGATGGCATCGCCCTCGCGCCGGACGGCGGCACCCTCTACTTCAGCCCGCTATCCAGCCGCCATCTCTATGCCGTGCCCACCGCCCTGCTGCGCGATCCGGCCGCCAGCGAAGCCCAGGTCCGCGCCGGCGTGCAGGACCTCGGCGAGAAAGGCGCCTCCGACGGCCTCGAAGCCGATGGCCAGGGCCGCGTCTATGCCGGTGACTACGAACACAACGCTATCCGCCAGCGCCAGGCCGATGGCAGCTGGAAGACCCTGGTGCACGATCCCCGTGTGCTCTGGCCCGATACTCTGAGCATCGGCCCGGACGGCTATCTCTATTTCACCGCCAACCAGCTCCACCGCCAGGCCCTGTTCCACAACGGCCAGGACCTGCGCGAAAAACCCTACAGCCTGTTCCGCGTCAAGGTCGACGCCCAGCCGGCCCCTACCCACTGATCCGATCAGGAGTTACCCATGCAGCTGTCCCAGATCGCCCGTACCCG
>CAUQPA010000286.1:0-5925 GCA_963519325.1 uncultured Pseudomonas sp.
TGGCCGCCCGGCTGGACGACCGCCAGCGCGGCAGCCTGGACCTG
This sequence comes from uncultured Pseudomonas sp., assembly GCA_963519325.1. Classification (GTDB taxonomy): domain Bacteria; phylum Pseudomonadota; class Gammaproteobacteria; order Pseudomonadales; family Pseudomonadaceae; genus Chryseomonas. Next base: position 45 of record CAUQPA010000286.1, read on the forward strand.
ACCGCCCAGGGGCTGCAGGCGGCCGGCCGCGACTTCGGTGTGCTGCGCCTGCAAGGGCAGGGCGATCACCGTCAGCAGCAGGCGGAGCTCTCGCTCAAGGGGGCCCAGGTAACCCTGGCGCTCGCGGCGGGCGGTACCCTGGCCGACAATGGCGACTGGAAAGGACAACTCGCGCGCGGCGCGGTCGCCGCCAGCGGGCAGAACTGGACCCTGCAGAATCCGGCGCGCCTCGAGCGCCTGGCCAACGGCCGGCTGGAACTGGGCCGGCATTGCTGGCGCTCGGGGGCGGCAAGCCTCTGCGGCGACGACCAGCAGCTGTTGCCCGATACCCGCCTGGCCTGGCACCTGCGCGCCTTCCCCTTGGCCAGCCTGCAACCGCTGCTGCCGCCGGAACTGGCCTGGCAGGGTAGCCTGGATGGCGACGTCGACCTGCGCCTGCCCAAGGCCGGCCCGGATGGCGAGCTTCGCCTCCAGGCCGGACGCGGCAGCCTCAAGCTGCGCGACGCGGCGGGTCAGTGGCAGACCTTCAATTACGATAGCCTCGACGTCACCAGCACCCTCAAGCCGCAGCTGGTGGATACCCAGGTACGGCTGACCAGCGCCGACCTGGGACGCCTCGATGTCCAGGCCCGCCTGGATCCCCGGGATCCGCGCCAGGCGCTGGCCGGCCGCTTCCAGCTGCAGGGCCTGAACCTGGCCCTGGGCAAGGCCTTCGTCGAGGGCATCGAGCATCTGGAAGGCAAGATCGAGGGCGCGGGTGACCTCGGCGGGACGCTGTTGCAGCCGCGGGTCAACGGCCAGATCCGCCTCAGTGGCGGCGATATCGGCGGCGGCAGCGTGCCGACCCGCCTGCAGGATCTCGGCCTGACCGCCCGCATCCAGGGCGATACCGCCGTGCTCGACGGTGGCTGGCGCAGCGGGACCCAGGGCCGTGGCCAGATCCAGGGCAGCGTCGGCTGGGCCGCGGGCCTGGATGTCAACGTCGCGGTCACCGGGGACAAGCTGCCGGTCAACGTCGAACCCTATGCCCAGCTGGAGGTGGCGCCCAACCTCAAGATCCTGATGAAGGACGGTCGCCTGGCCCTCGCCGGCGAGGTTCGCGTGCCGCGTGGGCGTATCCAGGTGCAGCAGTTGCCACCGTCCACGGTGAAGGTCTCGAACGACGCCGTCATCGTCGGCCAGGAAGCCCCGGCCAAGCAGGCGCCGCTGCAGATCGCCATGGATGTCGACGTGCTGGTCGGTGCCGACAAGCTCACCTTCGATGCCTTCGGCCTGTCCGCCGAGATCGTCGGCAAGGTGCACATCGGCGACAACCTGGATACCCGGGGGGAGCTGAATCTGCGCAACGGCCGGTACAATGCCTATGGCCAGCGCCTGACCATGAGGCGCGCCCGCCTGTTCTTCCAGGGGCCCATCGCCCAGCCCTACATCGATGTCGAGGCGGTGCGGGTGGTGCAGGAGCAGAACGTCACCGCGGGGCTGCGGCTCTCGGGTTTCGCCCAGCAGCCACGCATCGAGGTGTTCTCCGAACCCAGCATGAGCCAGGAGCAGGCACTGGCCTACCTGGTGCTGGGGCGGCCGCTCTCCAGCGGTAGCGAAGGAGACAACAACGTACTCGGGCAGGCGGCCCTGGCGCTGGGCCTGGCTGGCAGCTCAGGTACCGCAGGCGCGCTGGCGCAGCGGCTCGGCATCCAGAATTTCCAGCTCGATACCGCGGGTTCCGGCGACAAGACCAGCGTGGTTGCTTCCGGCAATCTCACCGATCGGTTGTCGGTGCGCTATGGGGTAGGGGTCTTCGATTCGGCCAACACCGTTGCCTTGCGCTACCAGCTCACGCGCCGGCTCTACCTGGAAATTGCCAGTGGCCTGGCCAACTCCCTGGATTTTTTCTATCGCCGCGATTTTTGACCCAGGGACGGGCAAGGCTTTGATCGGTCGCGGAAAACGTGTTTACTCCTCGTCCCGTCTCATGAGAAAGGAGCAGTTCATGGCAACCGTCAATTTGCGTGGCAACCCGGTCGACGTTCACGGCGACCTGCCGCAGCCCGGTCAGCAGGCGCCTGCCTTCAGCCTGGTCAACGGTGATCTGCAGGACATCACCCTCGCCAGCCTCGCCGGCAAGCGCAAGGTGCTCAACATCTTCCCGAGCGTCGATACGCCCACCTGCGCCACCTCGGTCCGCAAGTTCAACAGCGAAGTCGACAAGCTGGAAAACACCGTCGTGCTGTGTATCTCCGCCGACCTGCCGTTCGCCCAGAAGCGCTTCTGCGGTGCCGAAGGCCTGGAGCAGGTGGTGAACCTGTCCACCCTGCGTGGTGCCGAATTCCTGCAGGATTACGGCGTGGCCCTGGCCAGCGGCCCGCTGCAGGGCCTGGCGGCCCGCGCCGTGGTGGTGCTGGACGAGCAGGACAAGGTGCTGCACAGCGAACTGGTCCCCGAGATCGGTCAGGAGCCGGACTACGCGGCTGCGCTCGCCGTCCTCCGCTGATTGCCGTCTTGCCACCGCCGGATCCGGCGGTGGCCGTTCAGGAACGGGCAGGCGCCTCGGGTGTCTGCCCGTTTTGCTTGACGTAAAATCGCAGTAAAGGGACTGGTTACCCGCCTCGCTACTGCTTATCTTCCGCCTTTCCCAGCGTGTACGTACTTTCTGATGTCCGACTCTTCCTCCCGCTCTTCCACGCGTCGCCGACTGGTCTGGCTGCTCGCCCTCGTTGTGCTGGCGGCCGCCGGCGGCTGGTACTGGTATCACCAGCACGCGCAGAAGAGCGAGTCCGCCCAGGGCAAGGGGGGCCGTTCGCCCTTCGGCATGACCGGGCCGACCCCGGTGCGGGTGGTGGCCGTGGCGCAGCGCAGCTTTCCCATCGTACGCAAGTCCATCGGTACGGTGACGGCGCTGAACACCGTGAACGTCCGTACCCGGGTGGCTGGTGAGCTGCTGCGGGTCGCCTTCGAGGAAGGCCAGAAGGTCAAGGCCGGCGAGTTGCTGGCGACCATAGATCCCCGGCCCTACGAAGTGGCCTTGCAGCAGGCCGAAGGTACCCTGCAGCAGAACCAGGCGCAGCTGCGCAATGCCGAGCTGGATCTCAAGCGTTACCAGGGGCTGTTCCGCGAAGACAGCATCGCCAAGCAGACGCTGGATACCCAGGAAGCCCTGGTCAACCAGTATCGCGGCACCCTCAAAAACAGCCAGGCCGCGGTGGCCGACGCCAAGCTGAACCTGACCTTCACCCAGATCAAGGCGCCCATTACCGGTCGGGTCGGTCTGCGCCAGCTGGACGGGGGAAACCTGCTGTCCGCCAACGACAGCACCGTGGTCGCCGTCATCACCCAGACCCAGCCGATCTCGGTGGTCTTCACCCTGCCCGAGAGCCAGCTCGGCGAGTTGCTCAAGCGCGCGCGCAGCGGCCAGACGCTGCCCGTCGAAGCCTGGGATCGCGGCGGTACGCAGAAGGTCGCCGAGGGCACCCTGCAGAGCTTCGACAACCAGATCGACACGGCCACCGGTACTCTCAAGTTCCGTGCGCGCTTCGCCAATGGCGATGAAGCCCTGTTCCCCAACCAGTTCGTAACCGTTCGGGTGCGCGAGCAGGTGCTGGACCAGGCGCTGGTGGTGCCCTCGGCGGCCATCCAGTTCGGTTCCAACGGCACCTTCGCCTACGTGGTCGGGGCGGACAACAAGATCCAGGTCCGGGCACTCAAGCTCGGGCCGGACGATGGCAGCAACACGGTGGTGACCGAAGGCCTCGCCGCGGGTGACCAGGTGGTGACCGAAGGTACCGACCGGCTGCGCGAGGGCAACGAGGTGGAGATCGTCACCGGCGCCTCGGCGCCGCCCAGCGAACCGGCCAAGCCGGCGGTACGCAAGCCCGGCAAGACCCAGGGCTGATCGGCCGCGATGGATATCTCGCGTCCCTTCATCCTGCGTCCGGTCGCCACCACCCTGTTGATGGTGGCGCTGCTCATCGCCGGTCTGCTGGCCTACCGGCTGTTGCCGGTCGCGGCCTTGCCGCAGGTGGACTATCCCACCATCCGGGTACTCACCCTCTATCCGGGCGCCAGTCCCGATGTCATGACCAGCGCCGTCACCGCGCCGCTGGAGCGCCAGTTCGGCCAGATGCCGGGGCTGTCGCAGATGGCCTCCACCAGCTCGGGTGGCGCCTCGGTCATCACCCTCAGGTTCAACCTGGAGCTGGACCTGTCGGTCGCCGAGCAGGAGGTGCAGGCCGCGATCAACGCGGCCAACAACTTCCTGCCCAACGACCTGCCGGCCCCGCCGGTGTACAACAAGGTCAATCCGGCCGATACCCCCATCGTGACCCTGGCGATCAGCTCCAGGACGCTGCCGCTGCCCACCCTCTACGACCTGGTCGACACCCGCATGGCGCAGAAGCTGGCCCAGGTGAGTGGGGTGGGCATGGTCAGTCTGGCCGGTGGCCAACGCCCAGCGGTACGCATCCAGGTCGATCCCGACAAGCTGGCCGCCCATAACCTGACCCTGGCCGACGTGCGCAGCCTGGTCACCAGCGAGAACACCAACCAGCCCAAGGGCAGCTTCGACGGCCCCACGCGGGTCGCCACCCTGGACGCCAACGACCAGCTACGCGACCCCAAGGCCTACGGCGACCTCATCCTCAACTACGCCGACAACGGCGCCCTGCGCCTGGGCGACGTCGCCACCATCGCCCAGGGCGCGGAAAACGATCGGCTGGCGGCCTGGGCCAATCGCAGCGGCGCCATCCTGGTCAATGTCCAGCGCCAGCCCGGTGCCAACGTCATCCAGACCGTGGACCGCATCCAGGCGCTGCTGCCCAGCCTTAAGGAAAGTCTACCGGCGGGCCTCGACATCGCCGTGCTCAGCGACCGCACCGAAACCATCCGCGCGGCGGTCACCGACGTCCAGCACGAGATGCTGCTGGCGGTGGGGCTGGTGGTCATGGTCACCTTCGTCTTCCTGCGCCGATTCAGTGCCACCCTGATTCCCTCGGTCACGGTGCCGCTGTCGCTGATCGGCACCTTTGGCGCCATGTACCTGGCCGGCTTCTCGCTGAACAACCTGTCGCTGATGGCGCTGACCATCGCCACTGGCTTTGTCGTCGACGATGCCATCGTCATGCTGGAAAACATCTCGCGGCACCTGGAGGAGGGCGCCAGTCCGCTGGAGGCCGCGCTCAAGGGCGCCCGGCAGATCGGCTTCACCCTGGTGTCTCTCACCGTCTCGCTGATCGCCGTGCTCATCCCCTTGCTGTTCATGCAGGACGTGGTGGGCCGCCTGTTCCGGGAATTCGCCATCACCCTGGCGGTGGCCATCCTCATCTCGCTGGTCATCTCCCTGACCCTCACGCCGATGATGTGCGCCCGGCTGCTCAAGCGCGAGGAAGCCAGCGAGCACCACCTGATCTGGCTGGAACGGCTGATCGCCGGCTATGGTCGGGCGCTGCGCTGGTCGCTGGCGCACCGGGCGTTGATGCTGCTGCTGGCGGTGGCGACTTTCGTGCTTACCGCGGTGCTCTACCTGCTGGTGCCCAAGGGCTTCTTCCCGGCCCAGGACACCGGGTCCATCCAGGGCATCACTGAGGCACCCCAGGCCATTTCCTTCCGCGCCATGAGCGAGCGGCAGCAGGCGCTGGCCGAGGTGGTGCTGCAGGACCCGGCGGTGGCCAGCCTGTCGTCCTACATCGGCGTCGACGGCGACAACGTCACCCTCAACAGCGGGCGGATGCAGATCAACCTCAAGCCGCAGGGCGAGCGCGACGTCACCGCCCAGGAAGTGATCGACCGCCTGCGACCCGCGGTCGCCAAGCTGGTCGGCATCACCCTCTACATGCAGCCGGTGCAGGATCTCAGCGTCGAGGACCGGGTCAGCCGCACCCAGTACCAGCTC
>CAUQPA010000287.1:0-5864 GCA_963519325.1 uncultured Pseudomonas sp.
GCTCGGGGGTGAGCCAGAGCGTCAGGCCGTAGCCGATCAGCCCGGCCGCCACCGCCGCCAGGCCCTGGGCCACCACCTGCCAGCAGGCGTAGGTGCCCCGCCTGTGCAGCGGCGCCGCTTCGAGGATGTAGGTGGTGGCGGGACCGGCTTCGCCGCCCCAGGCCAGGCCCTGCAGCAGGCGCGTCAGCACCAGCAGGATGGGCGCGGCGATGCCGATCTGGTCGTAGCCGGGCAGTACGGCGATGCCGCCGGTGCCCAGGGCCATCAGCACCATGGTCAGCAGCATGGCCGGCTTGCGGCCGACGCGATCGGCCCAGGCGCCGATGAAGATGGCGCCCAGCGGCCGGACGACAAAGCCGACGCCAAAGGTGATGACGCTGGCCATCAGGCTGGCGAAGGCGTTTTCCGAGGGAAAGAACACCTGGCCGATGAGCACGGCGAAGGTGGCGTAGACGCCGAAGTCGAAGAACTCCACGGCGTTGGGGTGGTGGTGGGGGTTGTGGGGGTTGGGGGTGTGGGTTGGGGTGGTTGGGGTCATGGGCGGCAGTTCAGCAGAGCAGGGCGCGCGTCCGGGGTCGGACGCGCGGGAGGCTTCGACTCCGTGGGCGAGGTGCAGGCCGCACTCGCGATTCTCGTCACCCTTGGTGGGATCGAAGTAGTCGAATTCGTTGGGCAGGTCGTGGGCAGTCAGGTACTGGTAGAGGTCCTTGGAGGTCCAGTGCAACAGCGGCGCGACCTTGATCAGGCCATCCGGATTGACGCTGACCGGGTCCATCTGGGCGCGCACCGCGGTGTCGGTGGCACGCAGAGCGGTGAACCAGACTTCCGGGGCGGTCTCGCGCAGGGCGCGGGCGAAGGGTTCGAGCTTGACCTCTTCGGTGAAGGCGGCGTGGCGCGGATCATCCAGCCCCGGGACCGGGCCGTCGATGGCCTCGCGGTGGGCGCGGGAGCGCTTGGGCAGGTAGGTCACCAGGTTGAGATTGAGCTTGCGCACGATCTCGTCGGCGCAGCGGTAGGTGGCGGGGGTGTTGTAGCCACTGTCCATCCAGACCACCGGGATGTCCGGCTTGACCTGGCTGACCAGGTGCAGGATCACCGCCTCGAAGGGACGGAAGTTGGTGGTGACGATGGCGCTTTTACCCAGCCCCAGGGCCCAGGCGACGAGCTTTTCGGGGTCGCGGCCGAGGTCGGCGTTGATGCGGGCGAGATCGAGAGACATGGCGGGCTCCAGCCAGGCGAAGGTTGCGCCCATGGTAGCAAAGCCGGATCAGCTGTGGGCTTCCAGCGTTTCCAGCAAGACCCGCACCTTGGCCAGGGACTCGGCGTATTCGTCGGCCCAGTGGGAATCCATGACGATGCCGCCGCCGCCCCAGCAACTGAGCATCCCGTCCTCGGCCAGCAGGCTGCGGATGAGGATGGAGCTGTCGCTCTCGCCGCGCACGTCCAGGTAGAGCAGCGAACCGCAGTAGGGGCCGCGGCGAGTTTCTTCCAGCTCGTCGATGATCTGCATGGCACGGATCTTCGGTGCGCCGGTGATGGAGCCGCCGGGAAAGCTGCCGGCCAGCAGGTCCAGGGCATCCAGCCCGGCGGCCAGCTCGCCGGTGACGGAGCTGACCAGGTGATGGACGTTGGGATAGCTCTCCAGGGCGAACAACTCGGGCACCCGTACCGAGCCGATCCGGCAGCTGCGCCCCAGGTCGTTGCGCAGCAGGTCGACGATCATCAGATTCTCGGCGCGATCCTTGGGGCTGGCCAGCAGGGTGTTGGCCTCGGCGGCATCGGCGGCCGGATCGACGCGGCGCGGACGGGTACCCTTGATCGGGCGGGTTTCCACCTGACCGCGACTCACCCGCAGAAAGCGCTCCGGTGAATGGCTGAGCAGGGCGCCCCTGTCCAGCGCCAGATAGCCGGAGAAGGGCGTCGGGCAGGCCGCGCGCAGCGCCTGGTAGGCGGTCCAGGGCGAGCCCTGGAAGGGCGCGCGAAAGCGCTGGGCGAAGTTGACTTGGTAGCAATCGCCCGCGGCGATATAGGCCTGGATGGCCTCGATGCGCTGGCGATAGGTATCGCGGTCGATGTCGGCAGTGAAGGGCGCGGTGAGACTGAAGTCCGAGGTCTCGGGCGTTGCCTCGGCTTCGAACAGAGCGATCAGCCGCTGCCGTTCGCCTGCGTCCAGTGCTGGATGGCAGACCAGCTGGCTGGTCCGTGCCTGGTGATCGGTGATCAGCGCCCAGGCATAGAGCCCCAGGCGGGCATCGGGCAGCTGCAGATCGGCGCGAGTACCCTCCGGCAGCCGTTCCAGGCGCCGGCCGAAGTCATAGCCGAGATAGCCCAGCAGGCCACCGGCGAAGGGTAGCTCCGCACCTTCCGGCAGGTCGGCGTGACCCAGGCTGGCCAGGGCGGCGCGCGTCTGCGTGAAAAAGGCGTGGCCCGTCTCGCCGGAAGCGGGTTGCAGCACCTGCAGCGGCCAGGCCGCCATAAGGTCGTAACGACCGCGCTCGGCCACCGGCCGCCCGGAATCCAGCAGCACTGCACCGGGCTCGCCCTGCAGCAGGGCGAAACGCGCCGTGGGCTCGGCATGGTAGGGCAGTGGATGCAGGTGGCAGAGGGGCATGGCGAGGTCGGCTGGGAGGGACGGCGCGCTAGTGTAGCGAACCGCTCCTGGCGGGGCGAGATACAGGCTGTCACAGCTGGATTGTCGACAAAGATTGACGGGAAAGGCGTTCAGGCGTAGTTATTCAGGCCATAAACACAAAAGGTGTCGACAATGATCGATAGCCCCCTCCAGGCCGAAGCGCCCGAGACCGACAACGGGACGCTCTCCGAGCAGGTGTTCCGCCGGATCCGCGAGGCCATCGTCCGCGGCGATGTGGCGCCGGGCAGCAAGATTTCCGAACCGGAACTGGCCCGTACCTATGGCATCAGTCGCGGTCCGCTGCGCGAAGCCATCCACCGCCTGGAAGGCCAGCGCCTGGTGGTGCGGGTGCCCCATGCCGGCGCCCGGGTCGCCGCCCTGAGCCTGGCCGAGCTGGTCGAACTCTACGAGATCCGCGAATCCCTCGAAGGCATGGCCTGCCGCCTGGCGGCCGAGCGCCTCACCGCCCAGGGCATCGACGAACTGCGCCAACTGCTGGATACCCACGAGCGCGACCCGGCGTTCCAGGCCGGTACCGGCTACTACCTGCAGGAAGGCGACCACGACTTCCACTACCGCATCATCCAGGCCAGCGGCAACGGCATGCTGGTGCGGCTGCTGTGCGGCGAGCTCTATCACCTGGTGCGCATGTACCGGCTGAAGGTCTCCGCCACCCCCAATCGACCGCGCCAGGCCTTCGCCGAGCACCATCGCATCCTCGATGCCCTGGCCGAGGGCGACGGCGAACTGGCCGAGCTGCTGATGCGCCGCCACATCGCCGCTTCCAAGCGCAATCTGCAGCACCATCCCCTAGTCCAAGCTCAGTCGAGGTAACGCCATGCCTGCCGTCAGTCCCGGCCAGAAATTCCGCGCCGCCGTCGCCGCCGAACGCCCGCTGCAGGTGGTCGGCACCCTCAATGCCAACCACGCGTTGCTGGCCAAGCGCGCCGGCTTCCAGGCCATCTACCTGTCCGGCGGCGGCGTCGCGGCCGGTTCCCTGGGCCTGCCGGACCTGGGCATCAGCGGCCTGGAAGACGTGCTGATCGACGTGCGCCGCATCACCGACGTCTGCGACCTGCCGTTGCTGGTGGACGTCGACACCGGCTTCGGCGCCTCGGCCTTCAACGTGGCCCGCACCGTGCGGTCGCTGATCAAGGCCGGCGCGGCGGCCATGCACATCGAGGATCAGGTGGGCGCCAAGCGCTGCGGCCACCGGCCGGGCAAGGAGATCGTCAGCCAGCAGGAGATGGTCGATCGCATCAAGGCCGCGGTGGACGCCCGTACCGATCCCGACTTCGTCATCATGGCCCGCACCGACGCCCTGGCGGTAGAGGGCCTGCAGGCCGCCATCGACCGTGCCTGCGCTTGCGTCGAGGCCGGCGCCGACATGATCTTCCCCGAAGCCATGACCGAGCTGCCCATGTACCGCCAGTTCGCCCAGGCGGTGGGGGTACCGATCCTGGCCAACATCACCGAATTCGGCGCCACGCCGCTGTTCACCACCGAGGAGCTGGCCGGGGCCGAGGTCAGCCTGGTGCTCTATCCGCTGTCGGCCTTCCGCGCGGCCAACCGCGCCGCCGAGAACGTCTACACGGCGATCCGCCGCGATGGCAGCCAGCAGGCGGTGGTCGACACCATGCAGACCCGCGCCGAGCTCTATGACCGCATCGATTACCACAGGTACGAAGATCAGCTGGACAGGCTGTTCCAGCAACACAAGCACTGAGGCTCCACCCTGAACGCCCGCTTTTTCGCATAACAACTCCAAGAGGAGCGAGACGATGGCAGACAGCAAAACCCTCGGCGGCGCCGGCCTGCGTGGCCAGGTCGCCGGCCGCACCGCGCTATGCACCGTCGGCAAGACCGGCGCCGGCCTCACCTACCGGGGCTACGACATCCGCGAACTGGCCGCTGAGGCCGACTTCGAGGAAGTGGCCCACCTGTTGCTCCATGGCGAGCTGCCGACCCAGGCGCAACTGGACGCCTATCGCCAGCGCCTGGCCGCGCTGCGCGACCTGCCGCAGCCGCTCAAGGAGGGCCTGGAGCGCATTCCCGCCAGTGCCCATCCCATGGACGTGATGCGCACCGGCGCTTCCCTGCTCGGCACCCTGGAGCCGGAGCGTAGCTTCGCCGACCAGCAACTGGTGGCCGACCGCCTGCTCGGCGCCTTCCCGGCGATCCTGCTCTATTGGTACCACTTCAGCCAGAGCGGCACCCGCATCGACTGCACCAGCGATGCCCCGGACATCGCCAGCCACTTCCTGACCCTGCTGCACGGCAAGGCGCCCAGCGAGTTGCATGCCCGGGTGATGAACGTCTCGCTGATCCTCTACGCCGAGCACGAATTCAACGCCTCTACCTTCACCGCCCGGGTCTGCGCCTCGACGCTCTCCGACCTCTATTCCTGCGTCACCGGCGCCATCGGCTCCCTGCGCGGGCCGCTGCACGGCGGCGCCAACGAGGCGGCCATGGCGCTGATCGAGCGCTTCGCCTCGCCGGAGGAGGCGGTCACCGGCCTCAAGCAGCTGCTCGAACGCAAGGAAAAGGTGATGGGCTTCGGCCACGCCATCTACCGTGATAGCGATCCGCGCAACGAGGTGATCAAGGACTATGCCCGACAGCTGGCGGCGGAGGTGGGCGACCGGGTGCTGTTCCCGGTCTCGGAAGCCATCGATCGCACCATGAAGGAGGAGAAGGGGCTGTTCCCCAACGCCGACTTCTACCACGCCTCGGCCTACCACTTCCTGGGCATCCCGACGCCGCTGTTTACCCCGATCTTCGTCTGCTCGCGCACGGCCGGCTGGTGCGCCCACGTCTTCGAGCAGCGCGCCGACAACCGCATCATCCGTCCCAGCGCGGATTACATCGGCGTCGAGCAGCGGCCGTTCACGCCCATCGCCAATCGATGAATGTTTGATCGCGGCCATGGGCCGCTCCCGCAGGAGCGGTCGCAGCCGCCAACCCCCGTAGGAGCGGCCGCATCGGCGGACCGCCACGGCCAAGATAAGACGCTATATATAGGAACCCCCATGAGCGCCAACGTCGATCTCAACAACCGACCCGATTACGACCAGGTCATCCAGGACCTGGCCGATTACGTGCTGACCTACCAGGTCACCTCCCGCGAAGCGCTGGACACCGCCCGCAACTGCCTGATGGACACCCTCGGCTGCGGCCTGCTGTCCCTGCGTTTCCCCGAGTGCACCAAGCTGCTCGGCCCCCAGGTGGAGGG
>CAUQPA010000288.1:0-5863 GCA_963519325.1 uncultured Pseudomonas sp.
GATCAGAAGATATCCATGGGCACGGTTTCGCTGGAGGGCAGCGGGGTGCCGGGTGCCACGCCGGGCGGGAGCTCGTCCAGGCTCGGCGGGGTGTCCTCGCTCTTGAACAGCTCGAAGTAGGCGTTGGGCGTGCCGGGTGGCGCCGCGCGTCCGGTGGTGGGGTCGACGCGGATGGACACGATGCCGTCCGGCTCCTTGAGCTGGTGCGGCGGCTTGTCCTTGAGCGCCGCGCCCATGTAGCTCATCCAGATCGGCAGGGCCACGGTGCCACCGAATTCCTGGCGACCCAGGGTATCGGGCTGGTCGAAACCGGCCCAGACCGTGGTCACGTAGTCGCCGTTGTAGCCGGAGAACCAGGTGTCCTTCGACTCGTTGGTGGTACCGGTCTTGCCGGCCAGGTCGTTACGACCCAGCTCCAGCGCCTTGCGCCCGGTCCCGCGCTTGATCACGTCCTGCAGCATGCTGTTCATGATGAAGGCGTTGCGCGGGTCGATGACCTGGGGTGCGAACACCGGTGCCGGATTGGCCGGATCGGCGGCCGCGGTGTCGGCGGCGGGGGTGACCTCGACGCCCGGGGCGGTCTTGGCCTGGGCCTGCTGTGGCACCCGGGGCGGCGCGGCGCGGTAGACCACCTTGCCGTCGCGATCGGTCACGTGGTCGACCACATAGGGCGTCACCTTGTAGCCCTCGTTGGCGAACACCGACCAGCCGGTGGCCACTTCCAGCGGCGTCAGGCCCGGGGTGCCGAGGGCCAGGGACAGGTTGCGCGGCAACTGATCGCGCTCGAAGCCGAAGCGACTCACGTAGTCCAGCGCATAGTCGATACCGATGGCCTGCAGCACCCGGATGGAGACCAGGTTGCGCGAGCGATAGAGCGCCTCGCGCAGGCGGATCGGGCCGAGGAAGGTGTTGTTGTCGTTCTTCGGTCGCCAGGCTTCGTCGGGATTCTCGTCCATGAAGACGATGGGGGCGTCGTTGACCAGGCTGGCCGCGGTGAACCCCTTGTCCAGGGCCGCGCTATAGATGAACGGCTTGAAGCTGGAGCCGGGCTGGCGGCGGGCCTGGGTGGCGCGGTTGTAGTTGCTCTGCTCGAAGGAGAAGCCGCCGATCAGGGCGCGGATGGCGCCATCCTGGGGGTCGAGGGAGACCAGGGCGCTTTGCGCCTTGGGGATCTGCGAGAACTTCAGGCTGCCATCGTCCTGGCGCTGCACCCGGATCAGGTCGCCGACCTTGACCACGTCGGCCGGGCCGTTCGGCCGTGGGCCCAGGCTGTTGGCGCTGAGGTAGGGGCGGGCCCACTTCATCGACTCCCAGGACACCGCCTCTTCCTTGCCGTCGCGGGTCAGCACCAGGATGCCGCTCTTCTCCACCTGGGTGACGAGGGCCGGATCCTGGCCGCCGACGATGCGCTGCTTCTGGATCAATGCGCTCCATTCGGCCCGGCTGCGGTTGGGCCATTGCGCCTCGGGACCGCGATAGCCATGGCGCCGGTCGTAGTCGGTCAGGCCGTCACGCACGGCTTCGAAGGCATCGGTCTGCAGCCGGCTGTCGATGGTGGTGTACACCTGGTAGCCATCGGTATAGGCGTCGCCGCCATAGCGGCCGACCATTTCCGCCCGTGCCATCTCGGCGATGTAGGGGGCGTTGAGCTCGGGAATGGCGACGTGGTGATAGGCCTCGAGCGGCTCGGCGATGCCGGCCTGGTAGGCCGCCTGATCGATATAACCGAGCTTGAACATGCGTTCGAGAATCCAATTCCGTCTTTCCAGGCTACGCTCAGGATTAGCGACCGGGTTGTAACGCGACGGCGCCTTGGGCAGGCCGGCGATCATCGCCATCTGGGCGATGGTCAGGTCCTTGATGGACTTGCCGTAGTAGACCTGGGCGGCGGCCTCGATGCCGTAGGCACGGTTGCCCAGGTAGATCTTGTTGACGTAGAGCTCGAGGATCTCGTCCTTGGTCAGTTGGCGCTCGATTTGCAGCGCCAGGAGGATCTCGGTGAATTTGCGCGAGAAGCTGCGCTCGCTGGTCAGGAAGTAGTTCTTGGCGACCTGCATGGTGATGGTGCTGCCGCCGGTCTGGATGTGTCCGGTCTTGACCAGCTGGCTCACCGCTCGCGCCAGGCTTTTCACATCCACGCCATAGTGATTGGCGAAGTTGTCGTCCTCGGCGGAGAGCAGGGCATGGATGAAGTCGGGCGGTATCTCGTTGAACCGCAGCGGCGAGCGGCGCATTTCGCCGAATTCGGCGATGAGTTTGCCGTCCGCGCTATACACCCGCAGGGGGATCTGCAGTTGCACGTTTCGCAGGGCGTCGATGGAGGGCAGGCTGGGGCTGAGGTAGAGGAAGGCACCGCTGAGACCCAGCAACAGGCTGCAGACCAGGGCGACCAACGACCACCAGAAAAATTTCAGAACACGCATCAAGAGACTTTTCGAATGGAAAGAAGGAAAGGGCGACAGGTGAGGGTCAGCCTACACGGCGTCGCCATTATAGGCGCGTTTGGCGGTTGGCCGCTATTTGCTCGGGTGTCAAGTCTGTTATCTAATGCCCGTCCGCGGAATACCACCGTCGCTCATAGGGAACTGATGTGCTAGGGCTATTCAGAAAGAAGGCGAATACGCTGCTGGGTATCGACGTCAGTTCGACATCCGTGAAACTCATCGAGTTGAGCCGTGCAGGCGGTCGCTATCGGGTGGAAGCCTATGCGGTCGAACCCCTCCCGGCCAATGCCGTGGTCGAGAAGAACATCGCCGAGCTGGAGGGCGTCGGCCTGGCCATCGGCCGGGTGCTGGTCAAGGCGCGCACCTCCGCGCGCAGCGCCGCCGTGGCCGTGTCCGGCTCGGCGGTGATCGCCAAGACTATCGAGATGGATGCCGGCCTGTCCGACGACGAGCTGGAAAACCAGATCAAGCTGGAAGCCGACCAGTACATTCCCTATCCCCTCGACGAGGTCGCCATCGACTTCGAGGTGCAGGGCCCGTCGCCGCGCAACGCCGAGCGCGTCGAGGTGCTGCTGGCCGCCTGCCGGAAGGAAAACGTCGAGGTCCGCGAGGCGGCCCTGGCCCTGGCTGGCGTCTCGGCCAAGGTGGTCGACGTCGAGGCCTATGCGCTGGAGCGCGCCTACCAGCTGCTGGCCAATCAGCTCGGTGGCCACGTCGACGACCTGACCGTGGCGGTGGTCGACATCGGCGCCACCATGACCACCCTGAGCGTGCTGCACAACGGCAAGACCATCTATACCCGCGAGCAGCTGTTCGGCGGCCGCCAGCTCACCGAGGAGATCCAGCGCCGCTATGGCCTGTCGGTGGAGGAGGCCGGGCTGGCCAAGAAGCAGGGCGGGCTGCCGGACGACTACCAGAGCGAGGTCCTCACCCCCTTCCGCGAGGCGGTGGTACAGCAGGTGGCGCGCTCGCTGCAGTTCTTTTTCGCCGCCGGGCAATACAATGATGTGGACTACATCTTGCTTGCCGGAGGAACAGCGTCAATTTCCGGACTCGACCGTTTGATCCAGCAGAAAATCGGCACCCCGACCGTCCTGGCCAATCCCTTCGCCGACATGACCGTCAGCAACAAGGTCAATGCGGCGGCCCTGGCGGGGGACGCTCCGGCACTGATGATCGCCTGCGGCCTGGCCATGAGGAGTTTCGACTAGATGGCCCGCATCAACCTCTTGCCCTGGCGGGAACAGCTGCGCGAAGAAAGGCGCAAGCAGTTCCTAGTGATCCTGGGCGGCATCTTCGTGCTGTCGTGCGGCGCCGTATTCCTCGGCGATCAGTACCTGTCCGGTGAGATCACCCACCAGGAGGCGCGCAACGCCTTCATCCAGCAGAACATCGCCCAGCTCGACGTGCGCATCAAGGAAATCAGCGAACTCAAGACCCGCCGCCAGCAGCTGCTGGCACGGATGAAGATCATCCAGGACCTGCAGGGCAATCGGCCGGTCATCGGCCATGTCTTCGACCAGCTGGTGCGGACCCTGCCGGACGGGGTGTATTTCCGTGAGCTGAAGATGCAGGGCGATACCCTGTCGATCAGCGGCGAGGCGGAATCCAACAACCGGGTCTCCAACCTGATGCGTAACCTGGACGCCTCGGACTGGTTCGCCTCGCCGACGTTGATCGAGGTAAAGGCGACCACCGCCGGGGCGGTGGACCAGGCCAACACCTTCCAGCTCACCGTCAAGCAGACCCAGCCCGGCGCACCGGCGCCGGCCCCGCTCGCCCAGGGAGTCAAGCCATGAGTCTCGCCGATTCCCTGGCCAGTCTGCGCAAGATCGACATCAACGAACTCAGTCTCGAGAACCTGGGCTCCTGGCCCAAGCCGGTCAAGGTCATCGCCTGCCTGCTGATCGTGCTGGTGGTGCTGCTGCTCGGCTATCAATTCCACCTCAGCGACCTGCAGGCGCAGCTGGAGAACCAGCGCACCCAGGAAGAGACGCTCAAGCAGCAGTACGCCAGCAAGGCCTTCCAGGCCGCCAACCTGGATGCCTACAAGCAGCAGATGGTGGAGATGGAAGAGTCTTTCGGCGCGCTGTTGCGGCAGCTGCCGGGGGACACCGAGGTACCGGCGCTGCTCGAGGACATCACCCGCACAGGCCTGGGCAGTGGCCTGGAATTCGAGCAGATCAAGCTCCTCCCCGAGGTCACCCAGCAGTTCTACGTCGAGTTGCCGATCCAGATCACCGTGGTGGGCAGCTATCATGATCTGGCGACCTTCGTCAGCAGCGTCTCCAGCCTGCCGCGCATCGTTACCCTGCACGACTTCGATCTTAAGCCGGTGGATGACAAGACGGCCAATGGCGGCGGTTCCGTGTCCGGTACCGGTGGCAAGCTGCGCATGAACGTGCTGGCCAAGACCTATCGCTACAACGACAAGGGGCTCGGCAAATGAGAACGCCCCTGCTGCTTTGCCTCCTGACCAGCGTGCTGGTCGGCTGCGGTTCCAGCGATACCAGCGATCTACAGGCCTTCATGGATGAAACCCGCGCCAAGCCGCGCGGTTCCATCGAGCCGCTGCCGCAATTCCGCGCCTACGAGCCCTTCACCTACGCCGCGGCTGCCCTGCGCAGCCCCTTCCAGGCGCCGATCCGCATCGATCCCACGGTGCGCCAGCGCGGCACCGGCAACATCAAGCCGGACGCGAATCGGCCCAAGCAGTTCCTCGAGGGCTTCAACATCGAAACCTTCAGCATGGTCGGCATCCTGGCCAATGCCAGTGGCCGCTATGCCCTGGTCAACGGGGCCGGCGGGGTGCATCGCGTCAAGGTGGGCGATTACCTGGGGCGTAACGACGGGCGCATCACCAAGATTGCCGACGGTGAGATCGACGTGATCGAAATCGTCCCGGATGGCGAGGGTGGCTGGCTGGAACGGCCGCGCACCATCACCTTGAAGGAAAAGACTTAATGGGCAGGGCGAGTACAGTGAAGACGAAAAGCGCAAGACGGTGGGGACTGGGCTTGGCCTTGCTGCTGGGCGGCCTGGCCGGCCAGGCCCTGGCGGCCGATCTGCAGGCCTTGAACGTCGCCTCCCTGCCCGGGGATCGCATCGAACTCAAGCTGACCTTCGATCAGCCGGTGCCCGTGCCCAAGGGCTACACCATCGAGCAGCCGGCGCGGATCGCCCTGGACCTGCCCGGGGTGGCCAACAAGCTGGGTAGCAAGAGCCGTGACCTGGGCAATGGCAATGCGCGCAGCGTGACGGTGGTCGAGGCGGGCAACCGGACCCGGCTGATCATCAACCTCACCAACCTGGCCAGCTACGACACCCGCGCCGACGGCCGCAACCTCTTCGTCACCATCGGTGGCACCGCGGGGCGCCAGACCGTCAGCGCCCAGGCCATCCTGACGCCGAACCTGCCC
>CAUQPA010000289.1:0-5860 GCA_963519325.1 uncultured Pseudomonas sp.
CGATGGAGGCGATCAGCAGGCCCTTGGCGTCGTAGGGGTTGGAGGGCATCACGGTGCGCAGGCCGCAGACCTGGGTGAACATGGCCTCGGGGCTCTGGCTGTGGGTCTGGCCGCCATAGATGCCGCCGCCGCAGGGCATGCGGAACACCAGCGGCGCGGTGAACTGGCCCACCGAGCGATAGCGCAGGCGTGCCGCTTCGGAGACGATCTGGTCGATGGCCGGATAAACGTAGTCGGCGAACTGGATCTCGGCCACCGGCCGCAAGCCATAGGCACCCATGCCTACCGCTGCACCGGCGATGCCGTTTTCCGAGATGGGCGCATCGAACACCCGCGAGGCGCCGTACTTGGCCTGCAGGCCTTCGGTGCAGCGGAAGACGCCGCCGAAGTAACCCACGTCCTCACCGAACACCACCACCTCGCTGTCGCGTTCGAGCATCACGTCCAGCCCCGAGCGGATGGCCTGGATCATGGTCAGGGTGCTGCGGCTGCCGGCCTGGGTCGGCAGGTCGGTTTCCTGTTGTACGGTCATGGCATCACTTCCCAAGCTGTTGGCGTTGGCGACGCAGGTGCGGCGGCAGGTCCTGGTAGACCTCCTCGAACATGTCGGCGGCGCTGGGCGCGAGCTCGCTGGCGAAGGTGCCATGGGCCTCGGCGGCCTTCTGGGCAGCGGCCACCTCGGCTTCCAGCTCGGCGGTCAGCGCCTGGTGCTGTTCGTCCGACCAGAGACCCCGGCCGACCAGATGCGCCTTGAGGCGGTCGATGGGGTCGCCCAGGGGGAAGTGCGTCCAGTCGTCGGCAGGCC
This sequence comes from uncultured Pseudomonas sp., assembly GCA_963519325.1. GTDB lineage: Bacteria > Pseudomonadota > Gammaproteobacteria > Pseudomonadales > Pseudomonadaceae > Chryseomonas. The sequence continues at coordinate 806 of CAUQPA010000289.1, forward strand.
GGTACTTGGACGGATCGTCCGAGGTGGAGTGGGGGCCGGCGCGATAGGTCACCCATTCGATCAGGGTCGGCCCCAGGTTGCGCCGGGCGCGTTCGGCGGCCCAGCGCGAGGCGGCCAGTACGGCGAGGAAGTCGTTGCCATCCACCCGCAGGGCGGCGATGCCGTAGCCGAGGCCGCGGGTGGCCAGGGTGATGCCCTCACCCCCAGCGATGGCCTGGAAGGTGGAGATGGCCCACTGGTTGTTGACGATATTGAGGATCACCGGCGCCCGGTAGACGTGGGCGAAGGTGAGGGCAGCGTGGAAGTCGCCTTCGGCGGTGGCGCCGTCACCGATCCAGCCGGCGGCGATGCGGGTATCGCCCTTGATCGCCGAAGCCATGGCCCAGCCCACCGCCTGGATGTACTGGGTGCCCAGGTTGCCGGAGATGGAGAAGAAGCCGAGGTCGCGGTAGGAATACATCACCGGCAACTGGCGACCCTTGAGCGGGTCGCGGGCATTGGACAGCAACTGGCAGATCATTTCCTCCAGCGGCGCCTCGCGGGCGATGAGGATGCCCTGCTGGCGATAGGTGGGGAAATGCATGTCATCCGGGCGCAGGGCCAGGGTCTGGCCGACGGCGATGGCTTCCTCGCCCAGGCACTGCATATAGAAGGAGAGCTTCTTCTGCCGCTGCGCCTTGAGCATCCGTGCATCGAACAGTCGGGTCTTGAGCATGGCTCTCAGGCCCTGCAGCAACAGGGCGGGATCTTCCTCGCTGGCCCAGGGGCCCACGGCGTTGCCGTCGTCGTCGAGGATGCGGATCAGCTGGGTAGCCAGCTCGCGGGTGTCCACGGGCGCCACGTCCACCGGCGGTTTCTCGGCGCGGCCAGCCGGGCAGAGTTGCAGGTAGCTGAAGTCGGTGGGGCGTCCTGGACGGCCGCTGGGCTCGGGGACGTGCAGCTGCAGGGGAGGGTAGTCGCTCATGACCGCACCTCCGGAAGGTAGGGGGTACGGGCGAGTCGCGGGACGGGTTGGCCGTCCGGGTGCGATGCAGGGTGCCACATGGTGGAGGCCTCGGCATTCTTGTTATTGGTCACCTGAGTATAGGCCGGCCGCGCTAGCCGTTTTGCCGCAAATTCGGGGTGGGCAGCGCCGGCTTTTGGTGCTATTGAACCCCGTACAAGAACAACAGTAGAGGTTTTGCACCATGGCTGGCCTGGACCGTATCGACCTGCGCATCCTCAACGCCCTGTCCACCGATGGCCGCCTCAGCTGGCGTGATCTGGCGCAGAAGATCGGGCTGTCGCTGACCCCGACGCTGCGGCGCGTCAAGCGACTTGAGGAAGAGCGCTACATCCAGGGCTATCACGCCCAGCTGGATGAAACCCGCCTGGCCGGCAGTGTCAGCGTCTTCGTGTCGGTGCGGTTGGAAAAGCAGTCGACCGACTACCTGCGCGCCTTCGAACGGGAGATCGTCAAGGCGCCCCAGGTGATGAGTTGTTTCCAGATGACTGGCGATGCGGACTATGTGTTGCGGGTTGTGGTGCAGGACCTGGCGGCTTATCAACACTTCCTGGCGGAAGTGCTTACCTGCATACCCGGAGTGGCCAGCGTCACCTCGGCGTTCTCCTTGAAGGCCGTCCTGCTCAGGCCGGCGCCACCCCTCTGAGCTGAACGGACGAGGCTAGCGCGCGTTGAGCGAGCGGCGAACCCGTACCGCCTGGGTGTCGCAATACGCGGAATCCTGCAAGCGAATCCGGTCGAGCATCAGGGTCAGGCGGTGTTGGCCACAACGGCTGGAAACCTGCACGGGCAGGCCACCATCGGGCGTGAGCGGGCCGAACAGGCAGGAGACATCGGGAAGGCGCGAGACGAAGGATTGGGTGAAGGCGAGCATCGCTGCAGATCCGAGATACCGAGATGGCAATAGGACATCAGTCCCATCGCCAAGGTTCCTCGGGCGTCAGACGCTTGGCGTCACCGAATAGGCCACGCCATTCACCGCATCGATCAACTGACCGATCGACCAAGGCTTGGGTAGGAAGCGCACCTTGCCCTTGATGCTGGCGGTGGACGGGGTCTCGTAGCCGGACATGACGATAATCGGCATGTCGGACCAGCGCTGGCAGACCAGATTGGCCAACTGCGCACCATCCATGGAACCGGGCATGCGAATGTCCGTCAGCAGGATGTCGATATTGGCTTCTTCTTTCTCCAACAGCGCCAGGGCGGTGTCGGCGGAGTCAGCGGCGAGGATGTTGAAGCCTTCGGGCTCGAGGATCTCGCGGACGAAATCCGCGACCAATGGCTCGTCGTCCACCACCAGGAGAGTGGGTTGGAAGACAGGGGTTCCCGGCTGTTCTGCGCGCATGACTGGACCTTATATACAAGACATTGCTGATCCTTGGATAACGGACCACGAGGAAAATTCCCTGCCAGAGCGGATCATGATCTTGGCGTCAGATTTCTGTCCTCGTGGGTCGATTGTTTCGTCGAGGCCAGGCATTTCGCGCTGCGACTCCATGTCGCGCATATTTGGTTACGTTTGCCGCAACGCCTCTGGCGCGGTGCTTTCAGGGCGGTGGGGCACATCGTGACCCCTTGGCAGGTGAAAGGTTTCACTTGGCTGGCATACGACTTGTATTGGGTAAGGCAACTGCAGGACGCAGAGTGCTTTCTTGTCACGTCCCAGTGGCCTCACCTAAACCCAGGCATTGCTCGTACACAAAGGACATCGACGCCACGCCTCCCAAAGCAGTACCTGTCCATGACTCCGATCCGTTTCTCCGTCGCCGCTCTCCGTCGTCCGCTCGCCGCCGTCGCCACCGTGCTCGCCCTGTCCGCTGGTGCCGCCCAGGCCGAATCCGTGAGCCTGGTAGGCCTCAACCTGTCCGGCGCCGGTTTCGCGCCCCAGGTGTTGCCCGGCATCAATGGCACCAACTACATCTTCCCGGTGGAAGCCTACTTCCAGCAGTGGAGCGCCCGGGGCGTCAAGCTGATCCGCTTCCCCATCATCTGGGAGCGCCTGCAACCCAAGCTGGGCGGACCGCTGGACAGCGCCTACGTGGCCCTGGTGAACCAGACCTTCGGCTACGCGCAGAAGCACGGCATCAAGATCATCTTGGACCTGCACAACTACGCCCGCTACCGCGGCCAGGTGATCGGGACCAGCAGCGTACCCTATGCCCGCTACCAAGAAATCATGAGCCACATCGCTCGGCAGTGGAGTGGCCAGTCGTCGCTGTACGCCTACGACATCATGAACGAGCCCCACGATGCCATGGCCTACTGGCCGACTGCCGCCCAGTACGGCATCAACGGCGTTCGCGCCGTGGACAGCAGCCGTCCGGTCATCGTCGAAGGCAACGGCTGGTCGAGCGCGACCCGCTGGGCCGAATTCAACGACTCCCTGCTGAACCTCAAGGATCCGGCGAACAACATCATCTTCTCGGCGCATTCCTACTTCGACGAGAACGCCGGCGGCAGCTACGACAAGACCGACGTCAACAAGCTCGACGCCAACTATGGCGTGACCCGCGTCAAGCCCTTCGTCGACTGGCTGAAGAAGAACGGCAAGCGTGGCTACATCGGCGAATTCGGCGTGCCGGACAACAATCCGCGCTGGAACCTGCTGATGGACAATATGCTGGCGTACCTCAAGCAGAACTGCATCCCGGCCTCCTACTGGGCGGCCGGCCCGGGCTGGGGCAGCTACTTCATGTCGGTGGAGCCCATCAATGGCCAGGAGCGTCCGCAGTGGCCGACCCTGCGCAAGTACCTGGACGACAGCAGCTGCACCGCCATCGGCCCGATCGCCAGTGGCAGCACCACGCCGTCGACCGGCAACAGCGGCACCGGCAGCAGCGGTTCCACCGGCGGCAATGCCGGGGCCGTCGGCAACACCGGTGGCAGTAACACGGGCGGCAGCAGCAGTGGCAGCGCCGGCAACAGCGGCAGCAACGCGGGTGTCGAGACTCCGGCCACCGGCGGTGCGACCACCGGGACCGTGACCTCGGTGCTCAACGACTTCACCAACTCGGACTGGCTCAAGGGCGTCTACCGCAACAAGGCCGCTGTCTCGGTACCCGGTACCGCGGTGAATCGTGCCGCCTTCAAGGCCGGCGCCTACCTGACCACCGCGGATGGCCAAGTACGGCGGATTTCCTTCGTGCAGGCCGGCAACAGCCTTGGCGTATTCACCGAGGGTGCGGCCTTGAATGGTAACGCCATGGGCTATCCGAAGACCGTGACCGTCTCGCCTACCGGGGTGAGCAGTGCCGCCAGCGTCAGCAGCCCGATCAACGACTTCACCAACAGTGACTGGAACCGTGGCGTCTACCGTCGTGCCGCAGCCATCTCCATCCCGGCCACCGCGGCTAATCGCTCGGCCTTCAAGCTGGGTGGCTCGGTGCGCCTCGCCAATGGCCAGATCGTCAAGATCAGCTATGTGCAGGAAGGGGCGAAGAACCTGGGGGTATTCCTCGATGCCAGCCGCCTGGATGCCAGCGTCGGCTATCCCAACACCCTGGTGTCCTTCAGCCGCTGATCGCGGCGATAGCTCCAACGCAAAAACCCGGTGGCTCAGGCCACCGGGTTTTTTTCGTTCAGAGGTGAATGAAGCTGACCTTCTCCCCCGGCTGCACCTGGCATTCGTCCACCGCGTGGATCACCCCGGTGGTCAGCGCCGCTTCCGGGCTGAGCAGGCGGGCGTTGGCCTTCAGGCAGCTGTAGATGTCCAGGGCTTCCGCGGCACCGGCGGTACGCTCGGCGACGATGCGGGCATAGAGATCCAGGTCGTAGTCCAGGCACATGGCGTATTCCGCCATGCGGGCGTGGTCGACCGAATTGTTCAGGTTCCAGTAGAAGGAGTGGTAGAGGAACTTGCTGTGGCGACTGGCCGTGCGGTGCTGGCCGGCCAGGAACAGAATATTGCCCATCGACTCGACGGTACCCAGGTTATGGGTGTGTACCGGCAGCGGCAGCGATTGCAGGAAGTTGTACATGGTGAAGCCGTAGCTGCAATCGCCGCCCATGGTGGCGATCTTGAGCAGGATGCGCGAGGCGTCCTGCTGGAC
>CAUQPA010000290.1:0-5859 GCA_963519325.1 uncultured Pseudomonas sp.
TGTCGTTCACCGGACTCAGCTGGATCACCACCACCCGTGCCAGCTCCACGGTCGGTGGGTGCTCCTTGGAACAGCCCGGTAACAGGGCCAGCAGGGTCAGGGCAGTCATTGCCTGGCAGAGGGAAGCAGAAAAGCGGTGAGCCCTCATGATTGTCCTTATCGGTGGAAGAGGCGCGATCTGCGAACTGACCACGCCCGCGGCAGGGGGTTCGTGAGGGGATTGTCCGGCGCGCGGCAGCGCTTGGGAAGCGCTACGACCGAGACGGGCGCAAAAGCGCGGCCCACACCGGGCAAACCCACCCACAAATGTTCACAAATGCCCTGGAACCCGGCATTCCGGGCGGTAGTCAACTGCACTGTGCGCTGTGGACCTGCCCGTTCGCAGCTGATGCCCGCCTCCATCCTGGACCGGGCCCAACCAGATTCACAGGTTTATTTCGACGAGGCCGATACTCATGAAAAAGCTGCTGATCACCTCTACCGCTGCTGTGATGCTGTCGATGGCCACGGGTGTCTTCGCGGCCGAAACCTCCAAGAGCGCCACGGCCGTGAACGGCTCCGCCACCACCGAGGTGCCGGGCAAGACCACCGTGAAGGGTGGTGCCGACGGCGCTGCCGAGGTGCCCTTCAAGAGCGACAAGCCCAACAAGGTCGACGCTCGCAACCAGAACAACATGCAGTAACTCCGACCCGTTCGGGCGGAAACGAAAAAGCCCCGGCATGCCGGGGCTTTTTGCTGCCTGTACGATGACCGCCAGACAAGACAAACCCCGCCGTGGCGGGGTTTATGGAAGCTTTGCAGCAGCCGGCTTAGCGCCAGAACGGCTTGTGCATTTCCTGGTAACGCTGGGCTTCGGTGATACCGGCATCGGCCAGCATACGAGCATCCAGACGAGCCAGTTCGTTGCGGCTGGCGATCCGACGCTGCCAGGTGGACAGGGTGGAGATCACACGCAGGGCAGCGGGTACACGGCTGCTGGGTTTGGCGTTGTACAGCGAGGAACTGAAGGTGCGTTCCATGGTGGCTTTCCTTCCCGCTTGTGACGGGTACTGGTCATCGAATGGCGCCATTGTCTCGCCAAGCGAGTGCTACCACCAGTAACAGTCCAGGGAAAGGTTCGCGGGTCACTCGGCACACAATTGCAACTGTACTGCTGCAATATGGGTCATTCTGTAACGTCAGGCACCATTGCAGTGCATTTTTCGGTTACCAGAGGGAACAGCGGAGTACATCAGGCCTGTACAGTTCCGTTGCGAGGTACTGAACAGGGGTGCTGTTCTACCTGTTACCACGGCTGCTGTCCAGCCGCATGACCCTTTTTTGCCCCATGAGGGTGCGCTCCCGGCACAGCGGCTGCCGCACCGGGATCGCCAGGACATCAGCGTACGGCGGCCGCCATGGCCGGTGCCTGGGGCTGGCGCCGCCCCACCCAGGTACCGATAGCCACCACCACCAGCGCCAGCAATCCTGTCGCCAGGATCTCGAAGCGGTGCGCCTCGCTGAACAGCATCACGCTCAGGGCCCCGACGATGAAGACGATCACCGCCCAGGTCAGCCAGGGGAACAGCCACATGCGGAACTCCAGCTGTTCGCCACGGGCGATCAGCTTGCGTCTCAGGCGCAGCTGGGTCACGGCGATCACCAGGTACACCAGCAGGGCGACGGCGCCGGAGGTGGACAGCAGGAAGCTGAACACCGCCTCGGGCATGGTGTAGTTGGCGATGGTGGTCAGGAAGCCCACGGCGGTACTGGCCAGCACTGCCGCACGCGGCACGCCGGTGCTGGAGGCACGACCCAGCTTGGCCGGGGCATCGCCGCGCCGGGCCAGCGAATAGAGCATGCGCGAGGCGGTGTAGAGCGCCGAATTGAGGCAGCTGGCGACGGCGACCAGCACCACGCAGTCGACGATCAGCTTGGCATTGGGGATCGACAGCACTTCCAGGGCGCGCTGGTAGGAGCCCACCAGCGGCAGCTGGGCGTCGTTCCAGGGCACCATGGACACCACCAGGAAGATGGAGACCAGGTAGAACAGCGCGATCCGCCAGATCACCGAGTTGGTGGCCTTGCTGATCTGCCGCGACGGATCCTTGGACTCGGCCGCGGCGATGGTGACGATCTCGGTGCCCATGAAGCTGAACATGGTGGTCAGCAGGGCGCCGAGGACGGCGCCGAAGCCATTGGGCATGAAGCCGCCGGTGTGGGCCATGAGATTGCTCAGGCCACTGACTTCACGACCTGGCAGGGCGCCGACCAGCGCGGCCGCGCCCAGGGCGATGAAGGCGACGATGGCGATCACCTTGAGCAGCGCGAACCAGAATTCGAACTCGCCGTACTTGGCGACGCTGAACAGGTTGGTCACGGTCAGGATGCCGGTGATGACCAGGGCGAACTGCCAAGTGGCGACGGCCGGGAACCAGGCGTTGAGGATGGCGGCGGCGGCCACGGCCTCCAGCGGGATCACCAGCACCCAGAACCACCAGTACAGCCAGCCGATGGTGAAGCCGGCCCAGCGACCGATGCCCTGCTGGGCATAGGAGGAGAAGGAGCCGGTATCGGGCGAGGCGACGGCCATCTCACCCAGCATGCGCATGACCAGCACCACCAGGGTACCTGCCAGGGCATAGGCCAGCAGTACGGCAGGGCCGGCGGCGGCGATGGCATGGCCGGAGCCGACGAACAGGCCGGCACCGATCACGCCAGCGATGGACAACATGGTCACATGGCGCGGTTTGAGCGCCGGGGAGAGGCTGCATTCTGCGTTGGACATAAGGTGTTACCTGACAACGGAAAGCCTCCCAAGTGCAACTTGCGCGCCACCCTCGCTGAAATCGGCACAAAACGAACTCAAAGGGTGCAGGAATTCGCGCAAAGCGGCGAAAAAGCGGCGTTCTTGCCAGGTATCGCGCTAAGCATCTGATGTACAGAGCGATTTCTTTCGCCCGTCAGCGTCGCCAACGCTTGCTTCGTTAGGTATCACTTGGTGCAACTCGCACCGTTATGGTGCTTCACTCGGTGGAACCTTAGGTAACTTTCACTCGCCTCTCGGCTTTCCCCTCGCACTCCGGCAGGGGAACAAGCGAGATGAAAGCAGCGAAGGAATCCCACCTGAGCGGTACTGACCAGGCCTTTTCGGCGTCCCTGCGGGCTGTACGGAAGGCCCACCAGAGGCTTTTCACTATCGGCGCCTGTCAGACGGGAACTTGCGAGGCTGCCGGGCCTCTGCACAGCTGCGACAAAATGTAACGGCGGCCGGCAGATGTTGGTAATATTCCAACATATTAGCTAGCTAACCATAAGCCCTGCGGTTCCACGTCGGGCACCTGATGAGACCCTGACCATGTCCGCAGACGACTCTGTTCCGGCCCGTCGCGACTTCCTGCGCAAGTCCCTCAGCCTGATTCCCGTGGTGGCCCTGGCGGGCAGTGCCGCGCCGAGCCTTGCCCTCGCCACCCCGACACCGGTGGACAAGCCCGGCAGCAGCCCGCGTGCCGACCACTACCAGCCAGTGTTCTTCACCGCCGAGGAATGGGCCTTCGTGCAGGCCGCGGTGGCCCGGCTGATCCCGGCGGACGATCTCGGCCCGGGGGCCCTGGAAGCCGGCGCGCCGGAATTCATCGACCGCCAGATGCAGACCGCCTATGCCCGCGGTGGCCTCTGGTACATGCAGGGCCCCTTCGCCGCGGATGCCGCGCCGGAAATGGGCTACCAGAGTCGCCTGGTGCCCCAGGATCTCTATCGCCTGGGCATCGCCGCGGTGGATCGCTGGACGGGGCAGCAGCAGGGCAAGGCCTTCGCCGAACTCGCACTTGCCCAGCAGGACGAGGCGCTCAAGGCCCTGGAAAGCGGTGACGCCCCGCTGGACGGCGTGCCGGCCAAGCTGTTCTTCGCCCAGCTGCTGCAGAACACCAAGGAAGGCTTCTATTGCGATCCGCTGCATGGCGGCAACAAGCAACTGGTCGGCTGGAAGCTGGTGAATTTCCCCGGTGCCCGCGCCGATTTCATGGACTGGGTGGAGCGCGACGAACGCTATCCGCTGCCGCCAGTCTCCATTCGCGGGGAGCGCGGCTGATGGCCAAGGTATTGCCCAGCAAGAACGTGGTGATCGTCGGCTTCGGCTGGACCGGCGCCATCATGGCCAAGGAGCTGACCGAGGCCGGACTGGACGTGGTGGCCCTGGAACGCGGCAGCTACCGGGACACCTATCCCGATGGCTCCTATCCCCAGGTGATCGACGAACTCACCTACAGCATCCGCAAGAAGCTGTTCGTCGACGTCTCCAAGGAAACCGTCACCATCCGCCACAGCGTCAACGACGTCGCCCTGCCCAACCGGCAGCTGGGCGTCTTCCTGCCTGGCGATGGCGTGGGCGGCGCCGGCCTGCACTGGTCCGGCGTGCACTTCCGCGTCGACCCGGTGGAACTGCGCCTGCGCAGCCACTACGAGGAGCGCTACGGCAAGAAATTCATTCCCGAGGGCATGACCATCCAGGACTTCGGCGTCAGCTACGCCGAGCTGGAGCCCTACTTCGACTTCGCCGAGAAGGTGTTCGGTACCTCGGGCACCGCCTGGACGATCAAGGGCCAGGTGGTGGGCGACGGCAAGGGCGGCAATCCCTATGCCGCAGATCGCTCCAGCGACTTCCCGCTGCCGGCGCAGAAGAACACCGTCTCGGCGCAGCTGTTCGAAAAGGCCGCGCGCGACGTGGGCTATCACCCCTACAACCTGCCCTCGGCCAACACCTCGGGGCCCTACACCAATCCCTACGGCTGCCAGATGGGGCCCTGCAACTTCTGCGGCTACTGCAGCGGCTACGTCTGCTACATGTATTCCAAGGCCTCGCCGAATCTGAACATCCTGCCGGCGCTCAAGCAGGAGCCGCGCTTCGAGCTGCGCAGCCAGGCCCATGTGCTGAAGGTGAACCTGGACAGTACCGGCAAGAAGGCCACCGGGGTGACCTACCTGGATGCCCAGGGCCAGGAGCTGGAGCAGCCGGCCGATATCGTCATCCTCGCCGCCTTCCAGTTCAACAATGTGCGCCTGATGCTGCTCTCGGGCATCGGCCAGCCCTATGACCCCAAGACCGGCGAGGGCGTGGTCGGCCGCAACTTCGCCTACCAGAACATGGCCACCATCAAGGCCTTCTTCCGCAAGGATCAGCACCACACCAATCCCTTCATCGGCGCCGGCGGCAATGGCGTGGCGGTGGACGATTTCAATGCCGACAACTTCGACCACGGCCCCCACGGCTTCGTCGGCGGCTCGCCCATGTGGGTCAACCAGGCCGGCACCCGGCCCATCGCCGGGGCGGCCAATCCGCCCGGCACGCCGCAGTGGGGCAGCGCCTGGAAAAAGGCCCAGGCCAGCTACTACAACCACCAGCTGTCGATGGACGCCCATGGCGCGCACCAGTCCTATCGCGACAACTACCTGGACCTGGACCCCACCTACAGGGACGCCTACGGCCAGCCGCTGCTGCGCATGACCTTCGACTGGAAGGACAACGACATCCGCATGACCCGCTTCATGGCGGCCAAGATGAAGAAGATCGCCGAGGCCATGAGTCCCGAGCACATCAGCGTCGCGGTCAAGGATTTCGGCAGCCACTTCAACACCGCCAGCTACCAGACCACCCACCTGAACGGTGGCGCCATCATGGGCACCGATCCCAAGACCAGCGCGGTGAATCGCTACCTGCAGAGCTGGGACGTGCACAACGTCTTCGTGCCGGGCGCCTCGGCCTTTCCCCAGGGCCTGGGCTACAACCCCACCGGCCTGGTGGCGGCCCTGACCTACTGGTCGGCGCGGGCCATCCGCGAACAGTACCTGAAGAACCCCGGCCCCCTGGTGCAGGCATGAGA
>CAUQPA010000291.1:0-5853 GCA_963519325.1 uncultured Pseudomonas sp.
CCTCGGTTAGGAAACGTACCAGGTTGCGTAGTTTTACCTGGTAATCCCCTTCCTCCGTCCCTGGACGAAACTTGATTTCTTTGACCTGAGCCTGCTTCTGGTTCTTCTTCGCCGCCGCGACTTGCTTCTTCTTCTCGAAGACGTGCTTGCCGTAGTCCATGATCCGGCAGACCGGGGGTACGGCGTCGGCGGTGATTTCCACCAGATCCAGCTTGGCGTCTTCGGCAGCCTGCAGGGCCTCCTGGATGGAGACGATGCCTACTTGCTGACCATCGGCGCCAATAAGGCGAACTTCCCGGGCGGTGATATTTTCGTTGATCGGTGCCCGAGGTGCGGCTCGCTTGTCTTGTCTCATGTCACGCTGCTTGATAGTGATTACTCCGATTCTTGCCGGCCACGCCGGGAAACCGCTTGCGTGAGCAGCTCGCGGAAACGCTCGATGGGCATGGAGCCCAGGTCAACGCCTTCACGGGTACGCACGGCAACGGATCGTGTCTCAACCTCCCGGTCTCCAATAACCAGGAGATAGGGAACCTTGAGCAAAGTATGCTCGCGGATTTTAAAGCCGATCTTCTCGTTTCTCAAGTCGGCCTTGGCGCGGAAGCCCTCAGCGTTCAATTCGCCGACGACCTGCTGGGCGAAATCGGCCTGCTTGTCGGTGATATTGAGCACCACCGCCTGGGTCGGGGCGAGCCAGGCCGGGAACAGACCGGCATAGTGCTCGATGAGCATGCCGATGAAGCGCTCGAAGGAACCGAGGATGGCGCGGTGCAGCATGACCGGACGCTGGCGGCTATTGTCCTCGGAAATGTAGCTGGCGTCGAGGCGCTCCGGCAGGTTCGGGTCGTACTGCAGGGTACCACACTGCCAGTTGCGGCCGAGGCAGTCCTTGAGGGTGAATTCGATCTTCGGCCCGTAGAAGGCGCCCTCGCCCGGCTGGTATTCCCAGTCCAGACCCGAGGCGTCCAGCGCATCGGCCAGGGCCTTCTCGGCGCGATCCCACAGCTCTTCGGAGCCGACGCGCTTGGCCGGCCGGGTGGACAGCTTCATGATCACGTCGGTGAAGCCGAAGTCGGCGTAGACCTGCAGGGTCAGCTTGATGAAGTCGGCCGCTTCCTTCTCCACCTGCTCCTCGGTGCAGAAGATGTGGGCGTCGTCCTGGGTGAAGCCGCGCACGCGCATGATGCCATGCAGGGCGCCGGACGGCTCGTTGCGGTGGCAGGCACCGAATTCGGCCAGGCGCAGCGGCAGGTCGCGGTAGGACTTCAGGCCCTGGTTGAACACCTGCACGTGGCACGGGCAGTTCATCGGCTTGACCGCGAAGTCGCGGTTTTCCGAGGCTGTGGTGAACATGTTCTCGGCGTAGTTGGACCAGTGACCCGAGCGCTCCCAGAGGATGCGGTCGACCACCTGGGGGGTCTTGATCTCCTGGTAGCCGTGCTCGCGCTGGACCTTGCGCATGTACTGCTCGAGCACCTGGTAGATGGTCCAGCCATTGGCATGCCAGAACACCATGCCGGGCGCCTCTTCCTGCAGGTGGAAGAGATCGAGCTGCTTGCCGATGCGGCGATGGTCGCGCTTCTCGGCTTCCTCGATGCGCTGGATATAGGCGGCCAGCTGCTTCTTGTCGGCCCAGGCGGTGCCGTAGATGCGCTGCAGCTGCTCGTTCTTGGAGTCGCCGCGCCAGTAGGCGCCGGACAGCTTGGTCAGCTTGAAAGCCTTGAGGAAGCGGGTGTTGGGCACGTGCGGGCCACGGCACATGTCGACGTATTCTTCGTGGTAGTACAGGCCCATGGCCTGCTCCTCGGGCATGTCGTCGATCAGGCGCAGCTTGTAGTCCTCACCCCGGGACTTGAACACCTCGATGACCTCGGCGCGCGGGGTCATCTTCTTGATGACGTCGTAGTCGCGGTCGATCAGCTCGCGCATCCGCGTCTCGATGGCCGAGAGGTCGTCGAGGGTGAAGGGACGCTCGAAGGAGATGTCGTAGTAGAAGCCTTCGTCGATCACCGGACCGATGACCATCTTGGCGGTCGGGAACAGCTGCTTGACCGCATGACCGACCAGGTGGGCGCAGGAGTGGCGGATGATCTCCAGGCCGTCCTCATCCTTGGCGGTGATGATCTGCAGGTTGGCATCCTGCTCGATGAGATCGCTGGCATCGCGCAGCTGGCCGTCGACACGACCGGCGATGGTGGCCTTGGCCAGGCCAGCGCCGATGGACTGGGCGACTTCGGCGACGGTGACGGGCTTGTCGAACGGACGTTGACTACCATCGGGGAGAGTAATGACAGGCATGGCGCCTCCTCAACTCAGTGGTGACCCATACCAAGGGCCACATGGTGGGATTGGCCAGTAAGCAGCCGCATCGCTGGAAATCCCGCCGCACAGTGGCAGGGCCGCAAGGCATTCCGGGCGACGCGAAAGGATCACTGGAAGTTTTGGGACGGAAATCCTTTCAGAAACGGCCACCTGGCGCAACCGCGCCGATGACCCTCACCCTCTCAGCGCGCGGCGTCGGGGTATTTCTTGAGGAACTGCTTCTGCATTTCCTGGCAGTTCTCCATCAGCGCCTGCCGATCGGCCGGGGTGGTTTCCGGGGCATTGGCGCGGGCCAGGCACTGGTCGATGGCCTGCTGCTCGTTGGCCCTGTTGGTCGGCGTGGCATTGTGGCGATAGACATAGATGATGGAGCCGAACACCACCACCGCGAACAGGATCGACAGCAGGATCAACCCGAGGCAGCCACCCTTGCCGATCTGCCGCCCTTCGCCACCCTGAGTCATCGCCTGCTCCTCGCTGTGCCGGGCCCCTCCCGCGCCTGTGGCGGATCGTCTGGCGGCCCCTGGAAAAAATCGTCCGCCAGTCTACGTGAAAAGCCGGGTCGCCACGACCGAGGCGCGAGGTCACACCCCTGGCGGGATGCCGCCTACCCGGCCCGAAAGCAAACCCACCTCCACGGCCAGACAACGACTTTCGCTCGATCAGGCGCGCTACTCGCTCCCGACAAAGATCCTCTTTCCTATATCGCCGAACAGCACAGGACGTTGTTCAGCCGCCATTCAAGCAAACCCCTTCCCGCATTAATTGGTTGTTAAGAGATACGGCGGAATATCGATCCCAGGCACCAAGTAACTTCGTTCTGGTACCTGAGCGATAACCTTCACTTCAATTGCATATCCCGCTGGAGGCAGCAAATGAACGTCAAGAAGAAACTGGCAAGCAGCCTGCTGGTCGTCGCCATCGTAGCCGCCTGCTCATCCGCGGCCTTCGCCGCGAACCAAGGCCCCTCGGCAAACGAACTGGGCAGCTTCCAGGCCTTGTCGACCCAGGGGCAACGGGCTTTCACCGACATCTCCGCCGCACGCCTGGAACTCTTCCAGGGGCAAACGAAGCAAGCGGTTTCCCATGTCAAGGACGCCCAACAGGCACTCAAACTTGCACAATCGGATAATACTGCTCTGAAGAAAGCGGCGAGCGAATTGCAGGTCAAGGATAATCAGGGCAAGGCCGATATCAGCACTACCGTAACGTCCTGGCTACCGATCTGGGGCGATACCGTAGTACAGGACAGTTACATGGCCAGCCCGCAGAAGGTTAAAGCAGTGGCCGATGCCAATAACAAACTCAAGCATGGCGACGCCAAGGGTGCTGCGGAGACCCTGCGCCTAGCCGATGTGGATATCGACACGGCCATCGCCCTGGCACCGCTCAAGCAAACCATGACGGACGTCGACCAGGCGGCCAAGCAATTGGCCAGTGACAAGTTCTATGAGGCCAACCTGACGCTCAAGCAGGTTCAGGACGGCGTGCGCTACGCCTCGACGGCCCTGGACTTCACGGCGAACAAACATGGGCTGCAGCCGGCAGGCTCCTTCACCGAGACCGTTACCCCGAGCAGCTGATGGCCTGGCAGGGGCAACAGGGCGATCGCCGGGTCGCCCTGTTAAACGACCCGATACCCAGCAAGTCCGCCTCGATCCCAGCGTGCGGAGCGGGCAAACACGAAAGGGGCGATCTCTCGAATCGCCCCTTTCCATAACCCGCCACCGATGCGGATGTTGTTACCAGGTCCAGCTGACCTCAACCATACGCCTCCCGCACAAGCCTCAGCGAGACCTGTCCCACAGCCGCCGGCGCTTGAATTTCAAGGCGCCGGACAGGGAATGCCGCTGCAGCAGCGGCCGTCGGTGTGCGACTGCACTTGGGCCTTTCGCCATGCTGAAGCTCCGCTCCGCCCACAAATTCGCATAGGCCCTCACCCCTCCCCGCAGGCAGCGTTCGCAAGCCCTGCCGATCCCTCGATGTCAGCCAGCGGCTAACCCATTCGGATCAGGCATGGCCTTCGCGCTCATCGTATACAGCCATGCAATGCACGTTTATGCGTATTCTTGCTTAATCATGCATGATCAGCTAACACTGGTAAGAGGTGTGATCACCCCTACTGTCACCTTTTTCCAGAGCCTTTCCAATGCAACACGTGCAAATCGCCGCCCAACAGCCTTCGGGAGCGATCGAGCAATGGGCGACTCGCGCTGGCTTCCTCATCGCGGGTTCTGCCATGGCCGCGTGGGCACCCCTGGTTCCCGTCGCCAAGGCAAGGATCGGCGCCGATGATTCGACGCTCGGCCTTCTCCTGCTTTGCCTGGGCCTGGGATCCATTGTCGCGATGCCCATCGTCGGCATCCTCGCCAGCCGCTTCGGATGTCGCGCGGTGATCGCGACCAGCTCGGTGGCACTCGCCCTGGTGCTGCCGCTGCTTGCCGTCGCCGATTCGATCTTCGGCATGGCCATAGCCCTGGCCCTGTTCGGGGCCAGCGTTGGCGCGCTGGATGTCGCGATCAACATTCAGGCCGTGATGGTCGAGAAGGACAGCGGTCGCAACATGATGTCCGGCTTCCACGGCCTGTTCAGTGTCGGCGGGATCGTCGGCGCTGGCGGCATGAGCGTTCTGCTGGGGGCCGGAATCCAACCGCTGGTGGCAACCCTGGTGTTCAGCGCGCTGCTAATCGTTCTACTCGCGGCTTCAATCAAGGGTTTGCTGCCCTACGGCAATCATGACGCCGGGCATACCCCCCTGTTCACACTGCCGCGTGGGATCGTTGCCTTCATCGGCTTGCTCTGTTTTCTGATCTTTCTCGGCGAAGGCGCGATCCTGGACTGGAGCGCCCTGTTCCTGATCGATGCGCATGGCGTCGACCCGGCGCAGGCCGGCTTCGGCTACACGGTATTCGCGCTGGCGATGACCCTTGGCCGCCTGACCGGCGACTGGATCGTGAAGACGCTGGGCGGCCTGAAAGTGGTCGTAGGCGGCGGCCTGCTCGCCGCGGCAGGCTTCCTGATGGCGGTCCTGGCACCCACCCAGCCCTTTGCCTTCGCAGGCTTTCTACTGGTTGGCCTAGGGGCTTCCAACATCGTCCCCGTGCTCTTCAGTGCCGCCGGACGGCAGACCCGGATGCCTGCAAGCCACGCCATTGCAGCGATCACCACCATCGGCTACGCCGGCATTCTCATTGGGCCGGCCACGATCGGCTTCGTCGCGCAGCATTGGAGCCTGAGTGCAGCGCTACTGCTGGTGGGTGGCGGGATGGCGTTCGTTGCGCTCACGTGGCCGATGACTGCCCGGCAGCGAGACGCCTAGCGCTTCGCCTTCGCTGAGGCAAAGGCCAGGGCCGAGCAGTACGTCGCCGGGACCCACCTGAAGCCCCTACCGCTGCCACTCCAATCAAACCCCAAACGAAAAAGGGCGACCCTTTCGGATCGCCCTTTTTCGTTACCCGCCAGCAGTGCGGGTTTTGTTTGGTAGGCACGATTGGATTCGAACCAACGACCCCCACCATGTCAAGGTGGTGC
>CAUQPA010000292.1:0-5853 GCA_963519325.1 uncultured Pseudomonas sp.
GCCGAGGAGCTGGCGCGGCGCGACGTCCGTACCCTGAGGTTCGAGTTTCCCTACATGGCCCTGGCCCGCGCCGAGGGCAAGCGGCGCCCGCCGAATCCGGCGCCGGTATTGCTGGAGCACTGGCGGGCCGTGGTCGCCACCTGGCGTGCGGCGGAAAGCGGGCCGCTGTGGCTGGCGGGCAAGTCCATGGGCGGGCGGATGGCGAGTCTGCTGGCCGACGAGCTGGGGGCGGCCGGGCTGGTCTGCCTGGGCTATCCCTTCCATCCCGCCGGCAAGCCCGAACGGCTGCGTACCGAGCACCTGGCGACCCTGGCCACGCCGACGCTGATCGTCCAGGGCGAGCGGGATGCCCTGGGCAATCGCGCGGAGGTAACCGGTTATGCGCTGGCGCCGGCCCTCGAGGTGCACTGGATCGCCACCGCGGACCATGACCTCAAGCCGCTCAAGAGCAGCGGCCTGAGCCAGGCCCAGGTGCTGGCGGACACGGCGGCCTGGATCGCCGCCTTCGTGCAGACCGCCGCCCCGGATACCGTTTCCGCTTAGATCACCCGGAAGCCACTGGTGCCATCCCGGCGCAATTGCTCGACCAGGCCGAATTCCCAGTCCAGGTAGGCCTGCATGGCCTCTCTTGGCGCGTCGGTGCCTTCGTAGGGACGGCGATAGCGGTCACGGCGGTTCGACAGCAGGCGCGTCTCGCCGCTTTCCACTGGCAAGCCGGCAGCCAGCCAGGCCGCGGTGCCGCCCTCCAGCAGCAGGACGGGGCTATGGGTGCTGGCCTGGACGTCGACGGCGGCGAAGGCGGCCAACTGGCCGCTGCCACAGGTGAAGACATAGCGCTCGGCCGGCGGCAGGGCGGCGGGTAGATCGGCGCGCAGCACCCAGGCCGCACCGGGGATATGGCGCTGCACGTGGTTGGCGCTGGCGGTGACGTCCAGCACCAGGGTGCCCGGTTCGGCCAGCAGTTCCTGCAGGCGGGCTACGGAGATGCGCTCCACCGGACCAGGGGTGGGAGTGGGTGCCTGCCAGGGACCGCTGGCACTCAGGGCAGCGGCCGGGATGTCGTCCACCACCGCCACCTCCCAGCCCATCTGCGCCAGCCAGGAGGCGCTCATGTTGGCACGCACGCCATCGTCGTCCACCAGCGCCAGGCGCGCCCCGCGTACCGGGGCGCTGTGGTCGGTCTCCTGTACCAGCTGGCCACCCGGGGTGGAGCGGGCGCCGGGGAGGTGGCCGGCGGCGAATTCCTCGGGGGTGCGCACATCGATCAGATAGTGGGTCCGCTGGGCATTGGCCCGCCAGGCGTCCAGCTCGGTGAAGGGCAGGCGGACGACACCGGCGCGGTCGGCCACTTGGCGGGCACGGGTGGCAGCGGTCGCCCGGGTCGCCGGGCTGACGTCGCCGAAGCGGCGTGCCTGGCCATGTTCCAATTGCTGCCCGGCCAGGGTCCAGCCGATGGTGCCGTTTCTCAGGGCGGCCACCGGATTGGGGATGCCGGCGTTGATCAGCGACTGGGCGCCGATCAGGCTGCGGGTACGACCGGCGCAGTTGACGATGACCCGCGTCCGCGGATCGGGTGCCAGCTCGGCGACGCGCAGTACCAGTTCGGCGCCCGGCACACTGACGCCACGGGGGATGCTCATGGTCTGGTATTCCTCGAAGCGGCGGGCGTCGAGGATCACCACGTCGGCGTCCTGATCCAGCAGCGCCTTGACCTCTTCGGCCGGCAGCGAAGGCGTATGGCGCCTGGCTTCCACCAGTTCGCCGAAGGCCTTGCTCGGTACGTTGACGTCGATGAACAACTCGCCACCGCTGGCCTGCCAGCCCGCCAGGCCGTCCGCGAGCAGGGCCACATCGGTATAGCCCAGGGCCTGCAGACGCTCGGCGGCGCGTTCGGCCAGGCCTTCGCCATTGTCATAGAGGGTGATGGCCACGTCGCGGCGGGGCAGGCGCGACCAGGCCTCCAGTTCCAGGCGCGACAGCGTCAGGTTGGCGGCCCAGAGGGGGTGGCCGGCGGCGAAGGGGTCTTCCTCGCGGACATCGAGCAGGGCGACTTCCGCGCCGGCGAGCAGGGCCTGGCGGATATCTTCGGGGGTGCGGAAGGCGGTCATGGCGTGGCGGTCTCCTGGGACAGGTCCCACAGGTTGGGCAGCTGGCGGTTGGTGTAGCCGGAGATGAAGGGCTTCTCCTGGCCATCGTCGGCGTAGACGGCGCGGCGCACGGCGCCGATGTTGCCGCCATAGACGTGGATGCTGATGGAGGTGCGGTCGGCGTAGGCGTTGCTGACCTGGTGGATGTCGCCTACCCGCGGCGATACCGCTTCCACCTGGCCTGGCTCCAGGCGCACGGGCGCGCCTTCCGGGAGCAGGCGGCCGTCGGGCGCCTGGGCGAAACCCTGGGCGGTCTCGGCGCCGCGCAGCATGCCGATCAGGCCCCAGGTGCGATGATCGTGCACCGGGGTGGCCTGGCCCGGGCCCCAGACGAAGCTCACCACGCTGGCGGGCATCGGCATGCAGCAGGTACTGGCTGTAGCGCTCCGGTCGGGGCTGGGCACACTCCTCGGGTAGCCAGTCGTCGTGGCGAACCAGCTCGCCGAGCAGGGCGGCGCCGCGCGCCAACAGCTCGGCTTCGGCGGGCTGCTCATCGACCAGGGTGGCGAGGTCGTGCAGGAAGAGGCGCAGGCGGTCGAGCCTAAGGGTCATGGCGGGCTCCGCGAAGGATGGCGGGTGGGTGTTGCGGGTCATTAAAGCAGGGCGGTGGCCTTCTTCCTTAGATCCATTGGTTCTGTGCTGAAAACCTAAAAATGCATATTGGTAAAACTTAGATATTTGCTATGGGCATATTAGGTTATGCGTAATAGATATTTATCGATGGCGTCCAAGCAGGGTTAGGTTCTAAGCAGACCAGGGCAAGGCCTCTCGCCCTGGCCCTTTTTCCTGCTTTCGGAGCCCTTGCATGACCGCCTTCGTCCTCTCGCCCGCCAGCGTTCGCGCCCAGGTGTCCGCCGCCGAATGGGAGGCGCGGGTCAAGCTCGCCGCCGCCTACCGGCTGGCCGCCCGCGAACGCTGGACCGACCATATCTACACTCACTTTTCCCTGCGGGTGCCGGGGCCGGAGGCGCACTTCCTGATCAACCCCTTCGGCCAGACCTTCGACGAGATCACCGCCTCCTCGTTGGTGAAGGTGGATATCGACGGCGAGATCGTCCTCGACCCCACGGGCTTCGGCATCAATCCGGCCGGCTACGTGATCCACAGCGCCATCCACCGGGCCCAGCCCGAGACCCATGCGGTGCTGCACACCCACACCGCTGCCGGCATCGGCGTCTCCGCCCAGCGCGATGGACTTCTGATGATTTCCCAGCACGCCATGAGGTTCTTCGGCCGCCTGGCCTATCACGGCTACGAGGGCGTGGCCCTGGACCTGGACGAGCAGAGCCGGCTGGTGGCCGACCTCGGTCCGCACCAGGCCATGATCCTCTGCAATCACGGGCTGCTCACCGCTGGCCAGAGCCTGGAGGAAGCCTTTTGGCACCTCTATTACCTGGAGCGCTCCTGCTCCGCGCAGTTGGCGGCCCAGAGTGGCGGAGCCGAGCTGGTGATCGCATCCGACGCCGTTGCGCAGAAGGTCAGCGATCTCGTTCCCGGCAACCTGGCGCGTGGTGCCCATGTCCGTCATTGGGGAGCCGCGGTGCGTCAGCTGGAGCGACACGAAGGTCGGGAGTACGCGCAATGAAGCGACTGCTCGCCAGCCTGGGCCTGGCCTTGCTGCTGGGGCAGGCCCAGGCGGCGCCGGATCTCTCCGGCGTGACCCTGGTGCTGGGCGACCAGGCCCGCGGCCTGCGCGCCATGATGGAGGCCGCCGGGAGCCTCGAAGGAGCGCCTTACCAGTATCGCTGGGCCAACTTCCAGGGCGCCGCGCCGCTGTTCGAGGCCCAGCGCGTCGGCGCGGTGGATACCTCCTATGCCGGCGACCTGCCGGTGCTGATGGCCGCCTCTGGCGGCGTGCCGCTCAAGCTGATCGCCACCAATGTCGGCTTTCCCCAGGCCAACGGCCTGCTGGTGCAACGGGATTCGCCGATCCGCTCGGTGCGGGATCTCAAGGGGCATACCGTGGTGGTGTCCTCGGCCAAGGGCAGCATTTCCCAGCACCTGCTCTATGCGGCCCTGGAAGAGGCGGGGCTCAAGCGCGAAGACGTCACGCTCAAGTCCGTGCTGCCCACCGACGCCAGCGCCGCCTTCAATGCCGGGCAGATCGAGGCCTGGGCCACCTTCGATCCCTATCTCGGCATCGCCGAGCAGCACGGTGCCCGGCTGCTGCGCGACGGTGAGGGGCTGACCACCGCCCTGGGGTTTCTGACCGCCACCTCGGCCTCTCTGGAAGATCCGGCCAAGCGCGCCGCCATCGCCGATTTCGCCGGTCGCCTGGCCCAGGCACGGGCCTGGGCGGTGGCCCATCCGCAGGATTACGCCCGCATCTATGCCGAGCTGACCCGGCTGCCGGAAGGCGCCGCGGCGGCCATCTCGGCGCGGACCTCCCATGGCCTGCGCCCCGTACAACCGACTGATGTCGCCACGGTACAGAAGGTGGCTGATCTGTTCAGCCAGCTCCAGGTGCTGCCCAAGCCGGTCGATGTCGCCGCCCTGGCCGATGCCAGCGTCTTCACCCAGGAACCCACGCCATGACCCTCATCCGCCGTACCCTGCTGGCGCTACCGCTGCTGCTCGCCGCCAGCGCGGCCCTGGCCGCCGAGACCCTCACCCTGCGCATCGCCGACCAGAAGGGCAACATGCGCGCCCAGCTGGAAGCCGCCGACGGCCTGCGCGACCTGCCAGGCTATCGCATCCAATGGGCGGAGTTTCCCGCCGCCGCGCCCCTGGCCGAGGCGCTCAATGCCGGCGCGGTGGACGCCGGCATCATCGGCGACGGCCCCTTGCTGTTCGCCCTGGCGGCCGGGGCACCGGTGAAGGCCATCGCCGTGGACAAATCCGATCCCTATGGCACGGCGGTGATCGTGCCCCAGAACTCGCCGCTGCGCTCGGCGGCCGATCTCAAGGGCAAGCGCATCGCCACCGGCCGCGGCTCCATCGGTCATTACATTGCTCTCAAGGCGCTGGATTCGGTGGGCTTGACCGCCCAGGACGTGAGTTTTCGCTTCCTTGGCCCGGTGGACGCCAAGATGGCCCTGGCCAACGGCTCGGTCGACGCCTGGGCGACCTGGGAGCCCTATACCGCCCAGGCCGAGCAGGTGGACGGCGCCCGGGTGCTGGTCAATGGCCGCGGGCTGTGGGCCGGCAACAGCTTCCTCGCCGCCACTGACACGGCCCTGGCCGATCCGGCCCGGCGCGCGGCGCTGCAGGACTACCTCGACCGTCTCGCCACCGCGCAGCGCTGGGGCTATACGCATCTGGACAGCTATGCCAAGACCCTGGCGCAGATCATCGGCTTTCCCGAGGCGGTGGCGCGGTTGCAGTTCGAGCGGTGCAAGCTGCATTGGGAGCCCATCGATGCCCAGGTGGTGACCGACCAGCAGGCGGCGGCGGACTTCTACCACCGTAGCGGTCTGATCCCGCAGCGGCTGGATGCCCAGGCGACCTTCGCGCAGGGTTTCCGGGTGGCCAAGCCGGACGAACCACGGCAGGCGGCGCGGGAGTAGGGGTGTGCCAAAGGGATAGCGCGCGGTGTTGGGCTTCGCTTTGCTCAGCGCCAACCTATGGTGATGATTGAGGGCCCGGAGCGGGTTGATGTTGGGCTTCGCCTTGCTCAGCGCCAACCTACGGCATGGACGCCCTCTCTCCCTTTGGGAGAGGGCTGGGGTGAGGGAAAAGCCACACCGACACTCGACCTATCCATATA
>CAUQPA010000293.1:0-5849 GCA_963519325.1 uncultured Pseudomonas sp.
GGTGGTGTCCATCTCATGGTCGTAGGCGATGTTCTTGATCAGGCGCTTGAGCAGCACGGCGTAGTCGCAGGCCTTGATCGGATCGGCGACGTGGTTGAGGTTGACCTCGAACTGGGCCGGCGCCGATTCGGCGACGATGGCGTCGGCCGGGATGCCCTGGGCGCGGGCGCCGTCGATGATGTCCTGCAGGCAGTCGGCGTATTCGTCGAGGTCGTCCATGGAATAGACCTGGACCGACTGGGGCCGCTTGCCGGAGATGGGCGAGCGTGGCGGTTGCGGGCGGCCGTTGATGTTCTCCTGATCGATCAGATAGAACTCCAGCTCGAAGGCGGCGCAGACGGTGAGTCCGAGTTCGTCGAAACGCTGGACGACCTGGCGCAGGACCTCACGGGGGTCGGCGAAGAAGGGTTCGCCTTCCATCTCGTGCATGGTCATCAGCAGTTGCGCGGTGGGGCGCTTCTGCCAGGGCTCCATGGAGAGGGTGTCGGTGATGGGGAAGCAGACGCGGTCGGCGTCGCCGATGTCGAGGCCGAGACCGGTGCTTTCCACGGTGGAGCCGGTGATGTCGAGGGCGAACAGCGAAGCGGGGAGGTTGATTCCTTTCTCGAAGACTTTGGGCAGATTGTTGCGTTCGATGCGTTTGCCACGCACCACGCCATTCATATCCGCAATCAGAAGATCGACGAACTGGACCTCAGGGTGTTCCCTGAGGAAGTCGGTCGCTTCATCCAAACGAACGGCACGCGGGGGTACCGACATGATGAAACACCTTTGCTTTTGGCTGCGCTCGACAAAACGGTTAGCGCCTGATGCGCCTGTTTGCCCAGTGGGCCAACCGCAGTGAGGGCACGAGTGCCCGCTGTCGATCCGACAGCGACCTGAGAGGACGGTCTCGCCTGCGCTCCGACGCTTTGTCAGCGCCCCTGTTTAAAATATCAATCAGCGGAGTTACCACCCTGGAGTCAATCCGAAAGGCAGACCAAAGTCAACTGGAGGCAGCCGTGCTCGGGGGTGGTGCGCAGGCGCCTGTTTTTGGCGCATTTCGCCACCGCTGCAGACCGCCATTTCAGGGCGTCTGTGCAGAATCTCGAAACCTTTTGCCGGTGGTTGTGAAAAAAAACGAACAAGACTAGGCTCCAAGGAGTTTCGATCACCCCGGTGTCCCATGTCCGCGCTGCCGCTCATCGGTGTCACAGCCTGTACCAAGCAACTAGGTCTGCACCCCTTCCACATCGCCGGCGACAAGTATCTGCGCGCCGTGGTGGAGGGCGCCGCGGGCATGCCGCTGGTGATTCCCGCGCTGGCCGACCTGATCGCCACCGAGGCCCTGCTCGAGCGGCTCGATGGCCTGCTGTTCACCGGTTCGCCGTCCAACGTCGAGCCACGCCATTACCAGGGCACGCCCAGCGAACCCGGTACCCTGCACGATGCGGCGCGGGACGCCGTGACCCTGCCGCTGATGCGCGCGGCGGTCGCCGCCGGCGTGCCGGTGCTGGGTATCTGCCGTGGCTTCCAGGAGATGAACGTGGCCTTTGGCGGTAGCCTGCACCAGAAGGTGCACGAGGCCGGCCCCTTCATGGACCACCGCGAACGCGGCGAAACCCTGGACGAGCACTATGGCCTGCACCACCCCGTCGAGGTGCAGCCGGGTGGCGTGTTCGAAGCGCTGGACTTGCCGCCGCGCTTCGAGGTGAACTCCATCCATGGCCAGGGCATCGACCGTCTGGCCCCCGGCTTGCGCGCCGAGGCCCTGGCTCCCGATGGGCTGATCGAAGCCGTCTCGGTCCGCGAGGCCCGTACCTTCGCCTGCGGCGTGCAGTGGCACCCGGAGTGGAAGGTGCGCAGCCATCCCGTCTACCTCGCCCTATTCCAGGCGTTCGGCCGTGCCTGCAAGGAGCGCGCGGCCGGACGTTGATGCTGTTCACCCCGCTCGCACCTTCGAGGTCTTTATGAGCACCCCGCTTGACCGGCTGACCGCCTGGTTGAAAGAACGCAAGATCACCGAAGTGGAATGCCTGGTCGCCGACCTGACCGGCATCGCCCGCGGCAAGATTTCCCCCACCGCCAAGTTTCTCAACGAGAAGGGCATGCGCCTGCCGGAGAGCGTGCTCCTGCAGAGTGTGACCGGCGACTACGTCGACGACGACATCTACTACGAACTGCTCGACCCGGCCGACATCGACATGCACTGCCGGCCGGACGACCGCGCG
This sequence comes from uncultured Pseudomonas sp., assembly GCA_963519325.1. Lineage (GTDB taxonomy): Bacteria > Pseudomonadota > Gammaproteobacteria > Pseudomonadales > Pseudomonadaceae > Chryseomonas. The sequence goes on from CAUQPA010000293.1 coordinate 2,211, forward strand.
GTGTTCCTGGTGCCCTGGGCGCTGGAGCCCACCGCCCTGGTGATCCACGACACCTATGACAAGCGCGGCATTCCCATCGAGCTGTCGCCGCGCAACCTGCTCAAGAAGGTGCTCAAGCTCTATGCCGAGCGCGGCTGGCAGCCCATCGTCGCGCCGGAAATGGAGTTCTACCTGACCAAGCGCAGCGATGACCCGGACTATCCCTTGCAGCCTCCGGTGGGCCGCTCGGGTCGCCAGGAGACCGGCCGCCAGTCCTTTTCCATCGACGCCGCCAACGAGTTCGATCCGCTGTTCGAGGACATGTACGACTGGTGCGAGGCCCAGGAGCTGGATCTGGATACCCTGATCCACGAGGAAGGCACTGCCCAGATGGAGATCAACTTCCGCCACGGCGATCCGCTGCACCTGGCCGACCAGATCTTCGTCTTCAAGCGCACCCTGCGCGAGGCGGCGCTCAAGCACGACGTCACCGCCACCTTCATGGCCAAGCCCATGACCGGCGAGCCTGGCAGCGCCATGCACTTGCACCAGAGCGTGGTGGATCTCAAGACCGGCAAGACGGTGTTTTCCAATCCCGACGGCAGCATGAGCGAGTTGTTCCTGCACCACATCGGCGGCTTGCAGAAGTACATCCCCGAGGCCTTGCCGCTGTTCGCGCCCAACGTGAATTCCTTCCGCCGCTTCCTGCCCGACACCTCGGCGCCGGTCAACGTGGAGTGGGGCGAGGAGAACCGCACCGTCGGCCTGCGCGTGCCGGATTCCGATCCGCAGAATCGGCGGGTGGAGAATCGCCTGGCCGGTGCCGATGCCAACCCCTACCTGGCGCTCGCGGCCAGCCTGCTGTGCGGCTACCTGGGCATGGTCGAGAACGTCTCGCCCAGCGCGCCGGTGCAGGGCCGTGGCTACGAGCGGCGCAACCTGCGCCTGCCGCTGACCCTGGAAGCGGCCCTGGAGCGCATGGAGCAATCGGCCACCCTGGAACGTTACCTGGGCGGTCGCTTCACCCGCGGCTACGTCGCGGTGAAGCGTGCCGAACACGAGAATTACAAGCGCGTGATCAGTTCCTGGGAGCGGGAATTCCTGCTGCTCAGCGTCTGACGCACGATCCGAGGAGAGGCGAGTGACTACCTTTACCACTGCCCATTGGCAGGACCTGAGCCGCCGGCATCTGCTGGCGCCCTTCACCGATTATCGCCAGCTCAACGAAAAGGGCGCGCGGATCATCACCAAGGCCTCCGGCGTCCACCTCTGGGACAGCGATGGCCAGCGCATCCTCGACGGCATGGCCGGGCTGTGGTGCGTCAACGTGGGCTACGGCCGCGAGGAGCTGGTGGAGGCGGCCAGCCGCCAGATGCGCGAGTTGCCCTACTACAACCTGTTCTTCCAGACCGCCCACCCGCCGGCGCTGGAGCTGGCGAAGGCCATCGCCGAACTGGCGCCGGAAGGCATGAACCACGTGTTCTTCACCGGTTCCGGGTCGGAGGCCAACGATACCGTGCTGCGCCTGGTGCGCCATTATTGGGCGACCAAGGGCCAGCCGGAGAAGCGGGTGGTTATCGGCCGCTGGAATGGCTACCACGGCTCGACCATGGCGGGCGCCAGCCTGGGCGGCATGGCGGCCATGCACGAGCAGGGTGGCCTGTTGCCCGACATCGTGCACATCCCGCAGCCGTACTGGTTCGGCGAAGGCGGCGAGATGAGTCCAGAGGAATTCGGCATCTGGGCGGCCGATCAGCTGGAACGGAAGATCCTCGAGGTCGGCGAGGAACGCGTCGCCGCCTTTATCGCCGAGCCCATCCAGGGCGCCGGCGGGGTCATCATTCCGCCGGAAAGCTACTGGCCGCGGGTGCGCCAGATCCTCGACAAGTATGACATCCTCTTCATCGCCGACGAGGTCATCTGCGGCTTCGGTCGCACCGGCGAATGGTTCGGCAGCCAGTACTACGGCAATGCCCCGGACCTGATGCCCATCGCCAAGGGCCTCACCTCCGGCTACGTGCCCATGGGCGGCGTGGTGGTGCGTGACGAGGTGGTCAAGGTGCTCGACGAAGGCGGCGAGTTCTATCACGGCTTCACCTACTCCGGGCATCCGGTTGCCGCGGCCGTGGCCCTGGAGAACATCCGCATCCTGCGCGACGAGGGCATCGTCGAGCGGGTCCGCAGCAGCACGGCACCCTATTTGCAGAAACGCTGGGCCGAGCTGGCCGACCATCCCCTGGTGGGCGAGACCCGCGGCGTGGGCATGCTGGCGGCGCTGGAGCTGGTGCGCGACAAGCAGACGCGGGCGCGCTACGAGGGTGGGGCCGGCATGCTCTGCCGCGAGCACTGCTTCCGCAATGGCCTGGTGATGCGGGCGGTGGGCGATACCATGATCATCGCCCCGCCGCTGGTGATTACCCCGGAATCCATCGACGAGCTGGTCACCCTGGCTCGCCGCAGCCTCGATCAGACCCTCGCGGTGCTGCGCGGACGCGGTTGATGGTCCGCCAGGCTTGAGCCCAGCGGCGGACCTTGCCAGACTGCGCGCGGGCGCTGGCCGCGCACCGATACGACAGACCAACGATGACTTGAGGAGCACCACCGCATGAACGTTTTTGGCAAGACTCTTCTAGCGCTGAGCCTGGCCGGCCTTTTCGCCGGTAACGCCTCGGCGGACCCCAAGGTCCTGCACGTCTACAACTGGAACGACTACATTGCCGAAGACACCATCGCCAACTTCGAGAAGGAGTCGGGGATCAAGGTGGTCTATGACGTCTACGACAGCAACGAGACCCTCGAGGCCAAACTGCTCGCCGGGCGTTCCGGCTACGACGTGGTGGTGCCGTCCAACTCCTTCCTGGCCAAGCAGATCAAGGCCGGCGTCTACCAGCCGCTGGACAAGTCCAAGCTGTCCAACTACGGCAACCTGGATCCGCAGCTGATGAAGACCCTGGAAGTCAGCGACCCGGGCAACCAGTACGCCATTCCCTATCTGTGGGGCACCATCGGCATCGGCTACAACCCGGCCAAGGTCAAGGCGGCCCTGGGCGACAACGCCCCGGTGGATTCCTGGGACCTGATCTTCAAGCCGGAGAACCTCTCCAAGCTCAAGGGCTGCGGCGTCGCCGTGCTGGATTCGCCCACCGAGATCATCCCCGCCGGCCTGCACTACCTCGGCTACAAGCCGGACAGCCAGGATCCCAAGGAGATCAAGGCCGCCGAGGAGCTGTTCCTCAAGGTGCGTCCCTACATCACCTACTTCCACAGCTCCAAGTACATCTCCGACCTGGCCAACGGTAACGTCTGCGTGGCCGTCGGCTACTCCGGCGACATCGCCCAGGCCAAGGCCCGCGCGGCCGACGCCAAGAACGGCGTGACCGTGGCCTACAACATTCCCAAGGAAGGCGCCGGCACCTTCTTCGACACCATGGCCATCCCGAAGGACGCCGAGAACCCCGAGGGGGCGCTCAAGTTCATCAACTACATCCTGGAACCCAAGGTGATCGCGGCGATCAGCGACTACGTGCAGTATCCCAACGGCAACAAGGCAGCGACCCCGCTGGTGGCCGAAGAGATCCGCAACAACCCGGGCATCTATCCGACCCAGGAAACCATGACCAAGCTGTACGCCTTCCCGGATCTTCCGGCCAAGACCCAGCG
>CAUQPA010000294.1:0-5811 GCA_963519325.1 uncultured Pseudomonas sp.
AAACAGGCGAATGCCAGCAGTGGCACTCCCTGGCGCACCCATCGGCTGTTCCCTACCCTGCTCATCTCTGGCTTGAAGCCCGCCACTCGAAATCGTCCCACTCACTACCCAACCAAAAAGCGTGATGAAGATCACGTCTTGCCGAGTATAGCGAGGCGGTGACCGGCCACGCGACTGTCTGGCACGGCGTTTCGACCCTAGGCCACCTTGGCCGGGCGATTATCGAAACGAGGGAAGATGCCGTCACAGCTACTGCCTCTGCGAGCGGAAGCCGGTAGCGCCGCCCCGCTGCCACGGCGAAGCCACGAAGGACCGCCCGACCCGGAACCCGCGATCAGGGCGTCGCCGAGGGCCAGGTAAGACTGGCGATGCGCAGGAAGTTGCCACCAAGGATGGCCTCGACATCGGCGTCGGTATAACCACGGGAGGTCAGTTGCTGCTTGAGCTCGGGCAGCGCCTCCGGCTGCAGCTGGGTATGGCCGTTTGGCTGGCCGTAGTAGCGTGCCGGCCACCAGTCCTCGGCATCGACTCCGGCGGGGACATCCAGGTGGGCAGGACACAATTCGGTATCCAGGCCGATGCCGATATGGCGGGTACCGACCCGCTCCGCCAGGTAGTCGATCTGGCGGACGAAGCTGGCTACCGTCGCCTGCGGATCTCCCAGAAAGATGCTCAAGCCCGTCAGGCCGATCACTCCGTCCTGTTCGGCACAGGCGTCGATCTGCCGATCGCTGAGGGTTCGGGGGTGATCGTAGAGTGCCTTGATATTGGTGTGGGAGAAGATCACCGGTTGCGTCGAGGCCTCCATGATCTCGAAGCTGGCCCGCTCGCTGGCATGGGCGCAATCGAGGGTGATGCCCGCGGCATTGCCGGCCGCGACCACGGCGCGGCCCAGCGCCGTCAGGCCGCCGCCCGCGCCATGGCAACCACCGGCGCAGCTGTTGTCACGGTTGTAGGCAAGCAGCATCTGGCGCACCCCGAGGGATGCGAAGAGCCCCACCATCGCCGGATCGTCGAGCAGCATGGTGGAGCCTTCGAGATCGAAGGAAACGGCCAGCCTCCCCTGCTCGCGCGCCTGCTGGAGTTCGGACAGGCTACCGACCAGGGAAAAATGCTCGGTGTGCCGAGCCAGCCAGGCGCGGAATCCGGCCAGGGTCTGCAGCACGGTCGCGAAGGGCGTCATGTCCATGCCGACGTTGAGCGACACATGATGGAAGCCGGCCTCGCGGTATCGATGCAACCCGGACATGTCCTGCCCCGGCACGAGGGGCAGACAGGCATGGGCCTCCCAGCGGATCGGCCTGAGTCCCGCGGGTATGGCTGTAACGGTCTGCATCTGCGTTCCCCTGCGCACGCCTCGAGGGGCTCAACATAGCATGCGGACGGGGGCCGGGATCCGCCCAGCCCGCCTTGACGCTAGCCGACGTTCACGGTCCGCAGCAGCGCCGGATCCACGACCCTTGCCTGATAGCGCACCGACGCCTGGCCATAGGCCTGGGGATCGAGCACCTGGTCCCAGCGTGCCGGCGCCTGCGCGTGCACCGCGACGACCTCGGACTGGGCTGCCTTGGGCTGCAGCGCGGCCTGGGCGCGCCTTTCGTTGATCTCGGCGGCCATGGCGGTGTAGCTGGCAGTGCTGAGCAGGGCGAGTGCGGCCATCTTGTTGAAGACATTCATGGTGGATCCTCCGGTCTTGAACAGGGGGCTGGCGTCACCGCGGGAGCGGTCCGGCGTCAGTCACGGCTCTACCTTGCGCCCAGGCGTCTTAACACTGTCTTAACCCCTCTGAACCCGGCCTGAACGACTGCGACAACCTGCCCCAGGTGCTGGCCACTGGCCAATTGATCTGGATCAGCTTTGCCCAGGGCCAGCAGGCGCATCCTGCATGCAGCCGCCACTCCGTCCTGGAGGGGCGCCACGGCTCGCGAGGTCGCCATGAACGGACGCCTGGTCAAGGAACTGCTGGTCATTCTGCTGATCAAGCTGGCGCTGCTGATGGTGATCAAGAGCCTCTGGTTCAGCGCCCCCACGGTCCCGCCCGACGCCACCCAGGCGGTCAGCGCCCACCTGCTGGACTAGCCCCCTTCCTTCTAGTTGAGGAGATTGCCGGGATGATCTCGGAATCCGTCGTGGACCTGTCACGCCTGCAATTCGGCATGACCGCGCTGTATCACTTCATCTTCGTGCCCCTGACCCTGGGGCTGGTGGTGATCCTGGGGATCATGGAGTCGGTCTATGTGATGACCGGCAAACAGGTCTACAAGGACATGACCCAGTTCTGGGGCAAGCTGTTCGGCATCAATTTCGCCCTGGGCGTCACCACCGGCCTGACCATGGAGTTCCAGTTCGGTACCAACTGGGCTTACTACTCCCACTATGTCGGCGACATCTTCGGCGCGCCCCTGGCCATCGAGGGCCTGATGGCCTTCTTCCTCGAATCGACGCTGATCGGGCTGTTCTTCTTTGGCTGGGAGCGGCTGTCGAAAGGGCAGCACCTGCTGGTGACCTGGCTGGTGGCCCTGGGCTCGAATCTCTCCGCGCTGTGGATCCTGGTGGCCAATGGCTGGATGCAACACCCGGTCGGCGCCGAGTTCAACTACGTGACCATGCGCATGGAGCTGGTCGACTTCGGCGCCCTGCTGCTCAACCCCGTGGCCCAGGTGAAGTTCGTCCACACCGTGGCCTCGGGTTACGTCACCGGCGCCATCTTCGTGCTGGCGATCTCCAGCTACTACCTGCTCAAGGGCCGCGACATCGGCTTTGCCCGGCGCTCCTTCGCCGTGGCCGCTGCCTTCGGCATGGCCGCGGTGCTCTCGGTGATCGTACTGGGTGACGAATCCGGCTATCGCGTGGGCGAGGTGCAGAAGGTCAAGCTGGCCGCCATCGAAGCCGAGTGGAACACCGAAGAAGCCCCCGCCTCCTTCACCCTGTTCGGCATCCCCAACCAGCAGGAGATGCGCACCGACTACGCGGTGAAGATCCCCTATGTGATGGGCCTGATCGCCACCCGCTCCACCACCGAGCAGGTCACCGGCATCAAGGATCTGGTCAAGCACTACGAGGCGCGCATCCGCAATGGCGCCCAGGCCTATGCGCTGCTGGAAAAACTGCGCGCCGGCGACGACTCCGCCGCCACCCGCGCCGCCTTCGACGCCCGCAAGCATGACCTCGGCTATGGCCTGCTGCTCAAGAAGTACACCAACGACCTGCCCGCCGCCTCCGACGAGCAGGTGCGCAAGGCCGCCCTGGACACCATCCCCAACGTCGCCAGCGTGTTCTGGACCTTCCGCCTCATGGTCGCCTGCGGCGTGCTGATGCTGGCGCTATTCATCTGTGCCTTCTGGGCCTCGACCCGGCGCAACGAGCTCAAGAAGCCCTGGCTGCTCAAGTGGGCGCTATTAAGCCTGCCGTTACCCTGGATCGCCACCCAGACCGGCTGGTGGGTCGCCGAGCACGGTCGCCAGCCCTGGACCATCAGCGAGGTGCTGCCCACGCATCTGTCGGCCTCGACCCTGGCTCCCGCTGACCTCTGGGGCTCCATCGGCGCCCTGGTGACCTTCTACACCCTGCTGCTGATCGTGGAGCTGTACCTGATGATCCGCTTCGCCCGCCTTGGCCCGAGCAGCCTGCACAGTGGCCGCTACTACCACGAACGCGCCGCCCAGGTCGGCGACGCCCTGCGCCAGGCCGCGGTGGCCAAGCCCGCTGCCCCGGCCAACGTCTGAGGAGACCGCCATGTTCGACTACGAAGTGCTCAAGCTCACCTGGTGGGTGCTGATCGGCGTACTGCTGATCGGCTTCGCCCTCACCGACGGCTTCGACATGGGCGCCATGATCCTCATGCCCCTGATCGGCAAGACCGACAAGGAGCGCCGCGCCGCCATTAACAGCATCGCGCCGCACTGGGACGGCAACCAGGTGTGGTTCATCACCGCCGGTGGCGCCCTCTTCGCCGCCTGGCCGCTGGTCTACGCCACCGCCTTCTCCGGCCTCTACTGGGCCCTGCTGCTGGTGCTCTTCGCCCTGTTCCTGCGCCCGGTGGGCTTCGACTACCGCAGCAAGCTGGACAACACCCGCTGGCGCAGTGCCTGGGATTGGGGCCTGTTCACCGGCAGCCTGGTCCCGGCGCTGGTGTTCGGGGTGGCCTTCGGCAACCTCTTCCAGGGCGTGCCCTTCCAGCTCGACGACACCCTGAGATCCACCTACAGCGGCAGCTTCTTCGCCCTGCTCAACCCCTTCGCCCTGCTCTGCGGGCTGGTCAGCCTGGCCATGCTCTGCGCCCATGGGGCTGCCTGGCTGATGCTGCGTACCCATCAGGCCCTGGGCGAGCGCGCCCGTCGCGCCACCGGCCTGTGCGCCCTGCTGCATCTCGCCACCTTCGGCCTCGCCGGCGTCTGGCTGGCCCATGGCATCGACGGCTATGTGCTGATCAGCCAGGGCGATCCGGGCACTGCCCTGAATCCGCTGCACAAGGTGGTGGCAGCCGGCAACCCGGGCTGGCTGGCCAACTACCATGCCCAACCGCTGACCCTGATCGCCCCGGTCGTGGCTGTACTCGGCAGCGTCCTCGCGCTGCTGGGCAGCAGCTGGCGCCAGGCCGGCCTGGCCTTCACCGGCACCGCCCTGGCCATCGTCGGCACCCTGGCCACCGCCGGCTGCGCGCTGTTCCCCTTCGTGCTGCCGTCGAGCCTGGACCCGGCCTCCAGCCTGACCGTCTGGGACGCCGTCTCCAGCCACAAGACGCTGGGCATCATGTTCGTCGCCGCGGCCCTCTTCGTGCCGCTCATCCTCGCCTACACCCTGTGGAGCTACGTCCGCATGTGGGGCAAGGTCGATGACCGCTTCATCGACGCCAACCCCCACGGACTCTACTGATCAGCCTCTCAAGGAGACACGCCATGTGGTACTTCACCTGGATCCTCGGTGTCCTGCTCGCCGCGAGCTTCGGCATCATCAACGCCCTCTGGCTGGAAAGCACCCGGGAGCTGGACGTCCATGACGATACCGAATGCTGACCCCCTGCCCCGCGTCCACCCGCTGGGGCGGACGCTGTCCCTGCTGCTGGCCGCACCCCTGGCGCTGCTGCTGCTGATCCACCCCGGGCTGATGCTCGATGCTAGCGGTCATTACAGTCATCCGCTGCTGATGGGGGTGATGCTCGGTATCTCCGCCGGGCTGGTCCATGGCGTCGGCTTCGTGCCGCGGCTGTGGCCGTGGCGGCTGCTGTTCGGGCCGGTGGTGGGCTGGCCGCTGCTGGTGCTGGGGTACGCGCTGCTCGCCAGGGCGCAGCTGGGCTGAGCCGATTCTCGTAGCGGGTCTTCCCAGCCGAGAATAGGCGATCGCCAGAAAACCGAGCCGTCGTGTAAGACCGCTGGCAATGGCAGGCTGGGCCTGAGCTACCCCGGCCTGCCGGCCATCTCCCAAGGCTGAATCGTCCAGGTCCTGGCGAGGTACAGAACGACGCTCAAGCCCTGGCCGCGCTATCTGAGCGGCGTTCCGGCCTTCTTCATTGCGAACCTTGGCCCTCTTGCCTTCAGCCGGCCGACAGCGATGGGCTTCGGGATCACCGCCCTCCCTGACGCCACCAGTGCCGTCGCTTACCTCGAACTCGACGTCCGCGGGTAACCGACCCTTGGAAGCTGGCTGCGCAAACGGATGAAAAGGCACCACGTTCGGGGCACCTGATGGACGTCTGGTCAGCATACAGGTGCAAGGCTGGACCTTCGCGAGCAGACTGGTCCTCATCATCCGCTCGCCTGGTCGAGCGATCCCCGCTCGACTGGGAGCGCGCTGGCACGGGGTAACAGGACC
>CAUQPA010000295.1:0-5805 GCA_963519325.1 uncultured Pseudomonas sp.
TGGTGGGGTCGGAGATGTGTATTCTCGACCGGCTTAGGGGGAGGGGGCGCTCCCCGAGCGACCGTCCGGAAATACCTACACGCCCGTATCCCTGGATACGGGCGTTTTTATTTGGGCGGGATGTGGCTGTAGCGCTACGGGTGGAGCGGGGCATCGCGGTGCTGTTCGCGAGGGTCGGGAGAGGTTTGGGTCTTGGTCGCCGGGCTGGCCCGTGGCCCGAACGTCATCGAGGTCGAGGAAGCGCGCCAGACCGCCTGAGCCTAGGCTGAGGGGGCGTTCTCCGAGCGGCCCTCCGGCCACACCAAAACGCCTGTATCCCTGGATACGGGCGTTTTAACTTGGGCAGGATGTGGCCGCGGCGGCAGGCGGTGGAACGGGACATCACGCCCCTGCGTGCGAAGACCGGGAGGGGCTGGGCCTGGGTCGCGACCGCGCTGGCGGCACTCAGCTCGATGCGCGGCGAGGAGCCGTCCAGGAGTGCCAGCCGGGCGCAGGCAAGCGGTCGCGGAGGCTAGAAGGGAGCGGGGCAGGAGGCGAGCAGAGTGCGGCACTGCCGCGGAATGTAGCTTGGCGTGGGGCCGTTCAGCGGAAAGGAGCGATGGGTATGGCGAGGGGAGGGGTGAAGCGCTGGCAGGGCGCCAGCGCTTCGGAGGTGGATCAGCGACGCAGGGTGGGGCGATAGCCCATCACGCCGTAGAACAGGATGTAGACGTAGCAGATCAGCGGGATCACGAAGGAGGGCAGCAGGCCGATGGTGTCGGCGAAGTAGCCCTGGATGGCCGGCACCAGTGCGCCACCGACGATACCCATGCACAGCAGGCCCGAACCCTTGGAGGTGAACTTGCCCAGCCCCTTGAGCGCCAGGGAGAAGATGGTCGGGAACATGATGGAGTTGAAGAAGCCGATGGCCAGCAGCGCCCACATGGCGACCTTGCCGCCCTGCAGCACGGCCACGGCCAGCAGTACGCCGATGGCGATGGCATTGAAGGTCAGCACCAGGTTCGGCCGCACCTTGGTCATGATCACGCCGCCGATGAAGCGACCGACCATGGCGCCGCCCCAGTACAGGGACAGGTACTTGGCGGCGGTGGCGGCGTTCAGGCCGGCCACGTCCGGGCTTTCCATCAGGCTCACCAGGTAGCTGCCGATGGACACTTCCGCACCCACGTACATGAAGATGCCGACCACGCCGAGCAGCAGGTGGCGATAGGCCCAGACGCTGCTGGCGGCCAGGGCGTTCTCGTCGGTGGCGTTGTCCTGCTCGGTGTCCTTGATCTGCGGCAGGCGGAACAGGCCGATGATCACCGCCAGGGCGACCAGCATGCCGGCCAGGATCAGGTAGGGCAGCTGCACCGAGTGGGCCGCGGAGTCTTCACCGACCAGGGCGAGGATGGTCACGGCGCCGACCAGCGGGCCGACGGTGGTACCCAGGGAGTTGAAGGCCTGGGTCAGGTTGAGGCGCGAGGCCGCGGTTTCCGGCTTGCCGAGGATGGTGACATAGGGGTTCGCCGCCACCTGCAGCACGGTGATGCCGGCCGCCAGCACGAACAGGGCGGTCAGGAAGAAGCCGTAGGACTGGGCTCCCGCCGCCGGATAGAACAGCACGCAACCGACGCCGGCGGTGAGCAGGCCGACGATGATGCCCTTCTTGTAGCCCAGGCTCTCCACCAGCCGGCCGGCCGGGAAGGAGACGATGAAGTAGGCGGTGAAGAAGCAGAATTGGATCAGCGAAGCTTGCAGGTAGCTGAGGGTGAAGACCGCCTTGAGGTGGGGGATCAGGATGTCGTTCAGCGAGGTGATCAGGCCCCACATGAAGAACAACATGGTGAGGACGATCAAGGGTCCGCGGTAGCTCTGGTTTTGATTGTGCATTGGGGCTCCATGGGTGCAACGGTTTCTTGTCTCTGCCCAGTCTGGCCGGACAGCGCTGTCTAAGGCGGCTGCGCAAGTACAGCGAGGCGGCGCGAGATTAAGCTATTCGCGCTGCTGAATCCATTCTTCCTGGAGGTTCGCAGGCGAAGTGCCGGCGCCTTCGACCGCGGGGCCGGTGGCCGGTTCAGCACGGCAGGGAGCGGAAATGAAAAACGGCGCCAGAGGCGCCGTTTGGGTCACACAAGCGAGGGCTATCAGCCCTGCCAGCGCTTGAGGACCAAGGTGGCGTTGGTGCCGCCGAAGCCGAAGCTGTTGCTCATGACGAGGTCCAGCTTGGCGTCTTCCTTGGTCTCGCGCAGGATCGGCAGGTCGGCGACCTCGGGATCCAGCTCTTCGATGTTGGCCGAGCCGGCCATGAAGTTGCCTTCCATCATCAGCATGCAGTAGATGGCCTCATGCACACCGGCGGCGCCCAGGGAGTGACCCGACAGGCTCTTGGTGGAGCTGATGGCCGGAGCCTTGTCGCCGAACACGGCGCGCACGCCCTTGATCTCGGCCACGTCGCCCACCGGGGTGGAGGTGCCGTGGGTGTTCAGGTAATCGATCTCGCCGTCGACGGTGGACAGCGCCTGCTGCATGCAGCGGATGGCGCCTTCGCCGCTCGGGGCGACCATGTCGTAGCCATCGGAGGTCGCGCCGTAGCCGACGATCTCGGCATAGATCTTGGCGCCACGAGCCAGGGCGTGCTCGAGTTCCTCGACCACCACCATGCCGCCGCCGCCAGCGATGACGAAGCCGTCACGCTTGCTGTCGTAGGCACGGGAGGCCTTTTCCGGCGTCTCGTTGTAGTCGCTGGAGAGGGCGCCCATGGCATCGAACAGCATGCTCTGGCTCCAGTGCTCTTCCTCGCCACCACCGGCGAAGACCACGTCCTGCTTGCCGAGCTGGATCTGCTCCATGGCCAGGCCGATGCAGTGGGCGCTGGTGGCGCAGGCCGAGGCTACCGAGTAGTTCAAGCCCTTGATCTTGAAGGGCGTGGCCAGACAGGCGGAAACCGTGCTGCTCATGGTCCGGGTCACGCGGTAGGGACCGACGCGCTTGACGCCCTTCTCGCGCAGGATGTCCAGGGCTTCCATCTGGTTGAAGGTGGAAGCGCCACCGGAGCCGGCGATCAGGCCAGTACGGGGGTTGGAGACCTGCTCTTCGGAGAGACCGGAGTCCTTGATCGCCTGCTCCATCGCCAGGTAGGCGTAGGCGGCGGCATCGCCGACGAAGCGCTTGACCTTGCGGTCGATCAATTCTTCGAGGTTCAGGTCGATGGAACCGGAAACCTGACTGCGCAGACCCATCTCGGCGTATTCCGCGTTGTGACGGATGCCGGCACGGCCCGCGCGCAGGTTGGCGGAAACGGTGTCTTTATCATTGCCCAGGCACGAAACGATACCCAGACCGGTAATGACGACGCGACGCATGCGAAAAGCCCTTAGAAGCTGTCGGTGGAAGTGAACAGGCCGACGCGCAGACCTTCGGCGGAGTAGATCTCGCGGCCGTCCACGCTAACGGTGCCATCGGCGATGGCCAGAATGAGCGACCTGTTGATGGTGCGCTTGATATGGATATTGTAGGTGACCTTCTTGGCGGTCGGCAGTACCTGGCCGAAGAACTTGACTTCGCCGGAGCCCAGCGCGCGACCGCGACCCGGGTTGCCCTGCCAGCCAAGGTAGAAACCGACCAGTTGCCACATGGCATCCAGGCCCAGGCAGCCCGGCATCACCGGATCGCCTTCGAAATGACAACCGAAGAACCAGAGGTCGGGACGGATGTCGAGTTCCGCCACCAGTTCGCCCTTGCCGTATTTCCCGCCTACCTCGCTGATATGCACGATCCGATCGATCATCAGCATGTTCGGCGCGGGCAGTTGGGCATTACCCGGCCCGAAGAGCTCGCCACGGCTGCAGCGCAGCAAGTCTTCGTAGGTAAAGGCGTGTTGTTTGGTCATGCAAGCTCCTGTAGCTGGCCTAGATCCAGGCTCTGGCGACTCCAAGGTCGCTCTGGGTATGGCTTTGTGTAGCAGTAGACTGCCGGGGCATCGGGAAAGTCACAGGCCAGCGCCCCGCTCGTTAACGGACCATTGTGCACTTTCCGCAGTCAATTCTCCATCCTGGGCGGCTGTTGGTGCTCTCGCACCCGGCCACCAGGCCGGGCGAAAGGCCACGGGGACGCGCAATCCTGCAGGCAAGATGGGCATCCGGCCGGGCTTTTCAACGCCCTTCGGTCGACCGGCAGCCGTCACGAGAACGAGCTCTGGGCCGTGCGAGCGGCTACCGTATACTGGCGACCAGGCCGCGCGATCGCGGTGCAGACGAGAGTTTCGATGACAGTCCAATCCCCCATCGCCGTCCTGGGCGGCGGCAGTTTCGGTACCGCCCTGGCCAACTTGGTCGCCGAGAACGGGCTGCCGGTGCGCCTGTGGATGCGCGATCCCCAGCAGGCCGAGACCATCCGCCGCGAGCGCGAGAATCCGCGCTATCTCAAGGGCATCAAGGTCCACGCCGCGGTGGAGGCCACCAGCGACCTGCAGGCGGCCATCGCCGATTGCGAACTGGTGCTGGTGGCGCTGCCGTCGAGCGCCCTGCGCCAGGCCCTGGCGCCCATCGCCCGCGAGCTGGAAGGGCGCTTCCTGGTCAGCACCACCAAGGGCATCGAGGCGCATTCCTTCATGCTGATGAGCGAGATCCTGGCGGAAATCGTGCCGCGGGCGCGCATCGGCATCATCTCCGGGCCCAACCTCGCCCGGGAGATCGCCGAACACCAGCTCACCGCCACCGTGGTGGCCAGCGAGGACGAAGCCGTCTGTCGCCAGGTCCAGGCGGCGCTGCACGGGCGCACCTTCCGCGTCTACGCCAGCGCCGACCGCCTCGGCGTGGAACTGGCCGGGGCGCTGAAGAACGTCTACGCCATCATCGCCGGCATGGCCGCCGCGCTGGAAATGGGCGAGAACACCCGCAGCATGCTGATCACCCGCGCCCTGGCGGAAATGACCCGCTTCGCCGTGCAGCGTGGCGCCAATCCCATCACCTACCTGGGCCTGGCCGGGGTAGGCGACCTGATCGTCACCTGCTCGTCCGAGAAGAGTCGCAACTACCGGGTGGGGCATGCGCTGGGGCGCGGGCTCAGCCTGGAAGAGGCGGTGGCGCAGATCGGCGAGACCGCCGAGGGCGTCAACACCCTCAGGGTATTGAAGGAAAAAGCGGATGAACTGGGCGTCTACATGCCCCTGGTCAACGGCCTCTATGCCATCCTGTTCGAGGGGCGCAGCCTGGGGCAGGTGATCGAGGCGCTGATGGGCGGCGAGCCCAAGACCGACGTCGACGTGGCCGACGCCCCCTTCGGCTGAGCGTCCGTCCAGGCGCTGAGCCGCTACACTGATTGAAAAAGAGGAATTTCCATGTCCGAACCCGTGCATTCCCGCGAGCTGTTAGGCCTGCGCCTGATCTGGATGCTGCTGTTCCTGTTCGTCTGGCTGGGTGCGCAGTACCTGCTGGCGGTGGTGGTGCTGGTGCAGCTGGTGGTCCGGCTGGTCAAGGGCGAGGCCAACCCGGGCCTGATCGCCTTCGGCGCCGCGCTGGCGACCTATCTCGCCCAGATCGTGCGCTTCGGTACCTTCGCCAGCGAGGTGAAGCCCTGGCCGTTCGCCGACTGGCCGGCTGAGGCTGGGCGCGACAAGCGTTCCGCGACCGCGCCATGAGACTCTGGCTGCTGCGCCATGGCGAGGCCGCGGCACGGGCGCCCAGCGACGAACAGCGCGAGCTGACCGCTGCCGGACGGGCCGCGGTCCTGCGCAGTGCCCAGGCGCTGAGTGGCGCTGGGTTGCAGCTGATCCTGACCAGTCCCTATGTACGGGCGCGGCAGACCGCCGCCCTGGTGCAGCAG
>CAUQPA010000296.1:0-5804 GCA_963519325.1 uncultured Pseudomonas sp.
AGCCTGCTCAGCCGGACCGCGGTGGCCGACCTGCTGAGCATGGACACCATGCTCGACGCCTACCAGGGCCTCTTCGAGCGCGTGCTGGGCGAGACCAGGCAGGGCCCCACGGCCCCGGTCCTCGTCCCGCACACGCAACTTTCCAACTGATCCACCCAGGTCACGGCAACGGGCAGACTCATGATCATCGTCAATTCCCGCTTCATCACCCAGGATCTGCGCGGCGTCCAGCGCTTCGCCGAATGCATCTCGCTGGAGCTGGCGACGCTGCGATCCGACCTGCGCTTCGTGGCGCCGCCCGGCGTCGTCCGGCCCGAGGTGGCCAAGCGGCTGAACATCGAAATCATCGGTACCCGCCAGGGCCAGCGCTGGGAACAATGGGACCTGCCCAATTGGCTGAAAAGCCAGGGCAGCCCCCTGCTGCTGTCGCTGTGCAGCACGGCGCCGCTGCTCTACGCCAACCAGATCGCCACCCACCACGACATCAACTACGTGCGCTTTCCCGAAAGCTATTCGTGGAAATTCCGCACCTCCTACCGCTGCCTGATCCCCATGCTGCTCAAGCGGACCAATGCGCTGATCACCGTGAGCGAATTCTCCCGCGACGAGATCTCGCGCCACTACCGCTACCCAAGCAGCTCGATCACCGTGGTACCCAATGCCGTGGCCGAGGCCTTCACCCTGGAACAGCAGGTCGAACGCGCTGCCACCCCCTACCTGCTGGCCGTGTCCTCACCCAGCTACCACAAGAATTTCTCGCGGATGCTGGAGGCCTTCGCCGCGCTGCCGCAGGACCTGAACGTGGAATTGCGCATCGTCGGCGACAGCCACGCCGTGTTCGGCCAGAACGACCTGGCGACCCTGGCGGCCAGGGATGCCCGCGTGAAGCTGCTCGGCCGCATCGATGACGCCGAACTGGCCCGCCAGTATCGCCAGGCCACCGCCTTCGTCTTCCCGTCGCTCTATGAAGGCTTCGGCATTCCGCCCCTCGAAGCCCAGGCCTGCGGCTGCCCGGTGATCTCCGCCAACACCGCCTCCATGCCGGAGGTGCTGCAGGACAGCGCCCTCTATTTCGATCCCTACGAGACCGCCAGCATCACCACGGCGATGTGGACCATCCTCGAGGATCGGGCGCTACGCGACGACCTGCGCGCCAAGGGGCTGGCCAACACCCGGAGATTCAGCTGGCGGACCTCCGCCCGGACCGTCTCCGACCTGCTGGACAGGGCCCTGGCCAGTGCCCCCAAGACCGCGGCCCGAGCTGCCTGAACCCTACGGCGCCGACCAGCGCCGAGATTTTCATAACCCAAACAACAGCAACCCGGAGACCTCATGGACGAGACCAGCACTGCCACGGAAGGCCCGAGTCGTACCTTCGCGCCGCTGCTCCACCTGTCCTCCTCGAGCGAATTCGTGCCCACCACCACGCTGGCGGTTGGCCCAGGCCCGGGCAGGGAGCCGGACGATTCTCCGGCCGAGGCCGCCCCACCGTCGCACGCAGCTCCCGCTGGCCAAGCCGGCGCCGGGCGCGCGTGCGTTACCCAGTCGCCACCCGGTACCCCGCACGCCCTCGACGCCGGGTCAGACGGTGTCGAGATCACCCGGCTGCCCTGGGGCTACGCCGTGACCATAACAACCAAAAGTCCATGAATCAGCGCCAGCAGTTGATTTCATCTCACGCTTAAGGAAGACGACATGAAAATCGCCATCGTTCACGATTGGTTGGTAACCTTTGCTGGCGCCGAACGCGTGCTTGCTGAACTGCTCGATATCTGGCCGGAAGCCGACCTGTTCAGCGTCATCGACTTCCTCTCGGACGAGGATCGGGCGCAACTCCAGGGCAAGCAGGCGACCACCACCTTCATCCAGCGCCTGCCGCAGGCCAAGAAGCGCTACCAGACCTACCTGCCGCTGATGCCGCACGCCATCGAGCAACTCGACCTGTCCGGCTACGACCTGATCATCTCCAGCAGCCACGCGGTGGCCAAGGGCGTGCTGACCGGTCCGGACCAGCTGCACATCAGCTACGTCCATTCGCCGATCCGCTATGCCTGGGACCTGCAGCACCAGTACCTCAAGGAGGCCGGCCTGAATCGCGGCCTCAAGGGCAAGCTGGCACGGGTCATCCTGCACTACGTGCGGATCTGGGATCAGCGCACCGCCGCCGGGGTGGACGCCTTCGTCGCCAACTCCCACTTCATCGCCCGCCGCATCAGCAAGGCCTACCGCCGCGAAGCCAAGGTCATCTACCCGCCGGTCGACATCAGCCGCTTCACCCCCAGCGGCGGCAAGGACGACTTCTACCTGACCGCCTCGCGCATGGTGCCCTACAAGCGGATGCCGATGATCGTCGAGGCCTTCAGCTCGATGCCGGACAAGAAGCTGGTGGTCATCGGCGCCGGCCCCGAGTTCGAGAAGGCCAAGGAAGTCGCCGGGCCCAACGTCACCCTGCTGGGCTACCAGGATTTCGACTGCCTGCTCGATCACATGCGCCGGGCGCGGGCCTTCGTCTTCGCCGCCGAGGAAGACTTCGGCATCACCCCCATCGAAGCCCAGGCCTGCGGTACGCCGGTCATCGCCTTTGGCCGGGGTGGCGTGCTGGAAACCGTGCGGGGCCTGGATGCTGCCCATCCGACCGGCGTCTTCTATCCCGAACAGAGCGTCGCCTCGCTCTGCGCCGCGGTGCGCCAGTTCGAAGCCTTGGAAACGCCGATCAGCCAGCAGGCCTGCCGACAGAACGCCGAGCGCTTCGCGACCAAGCGCTTTCGTCAGGAAATGCGTACCTTCGTCGAAGCCCGGGTCGCGGCGCTGCACCTGCCCGCCGACCTGGATCTGGATACCGTGACGCCCTTTCCTAGCAAGGGCCTGCAGCCGAGTTCGTTGAACACGGCCTGAGGATTATTCCTTCACATCCATGAACTCCCGCGCCCAGACTCGATATTCCTGCAGTGTCGAGTACTTGGTGGACAGCTCGGAGGCGGACAGATCGGACGCCGTGATGTGGCGCTGCTCTCGCAGGCAGTCGTAGGTCGCCTTGATCGCGGCGAAGTAGGCGGCATGACCGTTCACCACCACCCGGACCCCGGCCTTGGCCAGGCGCGCGTTGTCGCGCAGCTGGGGATTGCCGTAGGTCACCAGCATCACCGGTACGCTCAGGTGCTGAGTAATTTCCTCCAGATGGTCGAAGTCGCGGATGCCGACCATGCAGATGCCGTCCGCCCCCGCCGCCTCGTAGGCCTTGGTCCGCGAGATGACTTCCGCGGTGCTCAGCTCGGTGGCATTGGTCCGGGCGAAGATGCTCAGGGCCTCGTCGATGCGGGCTTCCAACGCGCCCTTGATCTTGCCGATGCCTTCCTCGACGCTCACCAGGTCGGTGGATTTGCGGCCATAACCGGCCGGCAGCACCGTGTCCTCGATGGTCAGGGCCGCCACCCCGGCGCGCTCAAGCTCGGTGATGGTGCGCATGACGTTCAGCGCATTGCCGTAGCCATGGTCGGCGTCGGCGATGATGGGCAGGCGCGCGACGCGCCCGATGCGGGTGGCCTGCTCGACGAATTCGCTCAGGGTGATCAGGGCGAAGTCAGGTGCCGCCAGGACCTGCAGGGAAGCCACCGAACCGCCCAGGATGCCCATCTCGAAGCCCAGATCGTTGGCGATGCGCGCCGACATGGGATCGAAGACGGACGCCGTGTGGTAGCAGCTGTCCGATTTCAGCAGGGCTCTGAACGCTAGACGCAGCTTGTGCGGTGAAGTGGGCTTCATGAGATTTTCCTTCTGGGAGATACCGGACCGGCAATGTTAGCGCGACAAGTAGTGGTCACACGACCGGATGTCTGGCTTTGAGATAAATCGATTCATCTAGCGGGCCGGGGTTCAGCCTCATGCCCGCCGGTAGCCAGGGCGGCAAGGCCTGCCCTGGAACGTACGGCGGGTGCTTCAGGAGCGACCGACGAGTGTCGGAAATTTCGATACCCAGGATCCTCGGGCGCAGTGACAATAGTGGCAAGGCTCCGCCTCTCCTGTCACGTCCATCACCGACTGCCGCCCTGCCATGCTCGCCTCTGACTTCGCCGAACGCTTCGCCGCCCTGGATCTGTTCCTGACCGAGCACCAGCACCTGTGGCGACCGCGGCCCTTCGTCGAGCGCGAACTGGCCTGGGAAGCGAGCTGTCCGGAGCTGGCCACCTGGCTGAGGGCGCGCAGTCTGGCAGAGGCCGAGGCCACGCATAATACGCCGCAGCTTCTCGCGGCGCCGGAGCCGTTCCGCTCCCTGGCAGAGCGTTCCCTGGCGCTCACCCAGGTCGGCGAACGGGCACCGGGCCGGCGCGCCGCGTGGTCGGCCCAGCAGGACGTCGACGTCCCCGGACGCAAATGGCAGCAGCTCGAAGCTTTCGCACGCAGCCTGGATTTCCAGGAGCCCGTACGGCGCTGGGTCGACTGGTGTGCCGGGAAGGGGCATCTGGCCAGGTACCTGACCCAAGAGGGTGCTCCGGCCCTGTGCCTGGAGTGGGACGCCGCCCTGGTCGAGGTCGGCGAACAGCTCAGCCGCAGGGCGCGCGCCCCGGTGCACCATGAGCGGGCCGACGTGCTGCTGTCCCTGGCCGCGGACCAGCTCGGCGCGGCGGACACCCCGGTCGCCCTGCATGCCTGTGGCGATCTGCACCGGCAGCTGTTGCGGTTGAGCGCGGAACGCGGCTGTCGGCAACTGGCCCTGGCGCCCTGTTGCTACGACCGCAGCACCGCGCCGGTCTATGCTCCCCTCTCGGTCGCCGCCCAGGCCTCGGCCTTGCGCCTGGAGCGCGAGGACCTGCGCCTGGCGCTGTGCGAAACCGTCACCGGCGGGCAGCGGATTCGCCGCGATCGCGACCTGTCGATGGCCCGGCGGCTGGGGTTCGATCTGCTGCAGCGCGAGCTCAGCGGCCGGGATGTCTATCTCAACACCCCGCCGCTGCCCGTCCACTGGCTGCGCCAGCCGTTCTCCGCCTTCGGCGCGGAACTGGCCCGGCGCAAGGCGCTGACGCTGCCCGCAGGCATCGATTGGCCGCTCTGGGAACAGCGGGGCTTCCAGCGCCTGGCACAGGTTCGTAACCTGGAGCTGTTGCGCGGCCTGTTCCGCCGGCCGCTGGAGCTCTGGCTGGTACTGGACCAGGCGCTGTTCCTACAGGAGCAAGGTTACAGGGTGACGCTCGGGACCTTCTGCTCCAGCGGCCTGACCCCCAGGAATCTGCTGCTGACGGCGGAGAAGCCTGGCCAGGCCTAGAGCCGCTCTAGCCGGCACGTTTGTCGGATTTTGCGCGACGGAAGGTAAAAAATACCTTTTGGTGATGGACTTCTCACAAAGTCTGCACAATAGTTAGGTTGCAATCTCGCAAAACAAGCAGGAATAACAAAAATGCGCTACTACCTGCCCGTTTGGACCGGCGTCGCCGGTTGCCTCGTCTTCGCCCAAGCCCAGCTGCCCTGGCTTGCGGTGGCCTCGCTCCTCGTCAGCTGGTCCTTCCTGTTGTTCTCCCATGACAACTCGAGAAACTCGGCCTGGCACTCCAAAATCACCACCCTCCCCGTCAATTCCCGTTTGAGTTACCCGTCCCACCATCGGCATTGAGTCGTTCTGCGGGCCAGGGACTGGCCTACGCCGACGCCCGTTCGGTGCGCTGACTCATTGTTGGGTGAACCCGTTCACAATTTCTGCATCCCGCATTCAAGTCCGACGGAACGTTTTCCTTAAGACTGCTGCCCAGATCGGCCACTCGTCGCGCCCAGACGCCGGAGAAGTGTGCCCGCCGCCCGCCCGCTTTGTGACG
>CAUQPA010000297.1:0-5802 GCA_963519325.1 uncultured Pseudomonas sp.
GCCAAACGCTCTAGTATGGGGCTTCAAGCCCAGCCGTAGCGCGGGCTCGACCAATTAGATACAGCATGACCGTTTCTGTTACTGAACGCGACGAAGACCATATGTCCCGTGAAGCCCGTGGCCTGGGCCTGCATCTGTGGGACGTGAAGCAAGAAGGTGAACTGGTCGGCGTCTATCAGAGCGAAGCCGCTGCTCTCGAATACAAGGAGCAGATCGAACACGACGGCGCGTCGCACGCCGAGTGAGTCGAACGACCTGTTTACCGACTGCCTGAAAAAGGCCCGCCTCTTGGAGGCGGGCCTTTTTCGTTGGGGTAGCTGTGCTTCATAGATTGGACTCAGACGACGAACCATCGAAGCCCAAGGGGTGGGCGCGGCCTGGTGTGTTGGGCTTCGCTGCGCTCAGCGCCAACCTACGTGGCTCGCGCTGGCGCTGGTAGTCCTCAATGCGCACGTCCAGCGCCTCCACGCCGCTGGAAGTCCTGGCCCGACTG
Organism: uncultured Pseudomonas sp.; assembly: GCA_963519325.1. Lineage (GTDB taxonomy): Bacteria > Pseudomonadota > Gammaproteobacteria > Pseudomonadales > Pseudomonadaceae > Chryseomonas. Next base: position 494 of record CAUQPA010000297.1, read on the forward strand.
CTTTCAGTGACCCAGCACCTGGTCACTGCCGCCGGGCTTGTCATGGATCCCGAAGCGGTCGACCAGGGTCGCACTGGCCTGGTCGAGGTCGAGCACCTGCACGGTCACGCCGTCGCGGCGATACCTCAGCACGACCTTGTCCAGGGCGGCGACGGCGGTGATGTCCCAGAACTGCGCCGCCTTGAGATCGAGGCGGACCTCGTCCAGGGGCTCCTTGAAATCGAAAGCCGCGAGGAAGGCACTGGTGGAAGAGAAGAATACCTGGCCCCGCACCTCGTAGCGACGGACGCCGGGGGCCTCCAGGTGGGACGTGAGGCTCAGCTGATGCCCGACCTTGTTGGCGAAGAACAGTGCAGCCAGCAGTACCCCGACCAGTACGCCGAGCGCCAGGTTGTGTGTGGCGACCACGACCACCACGGTGGCGATCATCACCAGATTGGTCGAGAGCGGATGGCGCCGCAGGTTGCGCAGCGAGGCCCAGTTGAAGGTGCCGATGGAGACCATGATCATCACCGCGACCAGGGCCGCCATGGGGATCCGCGCGAGCCAATCGCCGAGGAACACCACCATCAGCAGCAGGAAGACGCCGGCACAGAGGGTGGACAGTCGGGTGCGGCCGCCGGACTTCAGGTTGATCACCGACTGGCCGATCATGGCGCAGCCGGCCATGCCACCCAGCAGGCCGGCGGCGATGTTGGCGATCCCCTGCCCCTTGCATTCGCGATTCTTGTCGCTGGGCGTGTCGGTGAACTCATCGACGATGGTGGCCGTCATCAGCGACTCCAGCAGCCCGACGACGGCCAGCGCCAGGGAATAGGGCAGGATGATCAGCAGGGTGTCGAGGGTCAGGGGTACCTGCGGCCAGAGCAGCACTGGCAGGGTGTCGGGCAGCTGGCCCATGTCGCCCATGGTACGGATGTCCAGCCCCAGGGTGAAGGAGACGCTGGTCAATACCAGGATGCACACCAGCGGCGAAGGCAGCAGCCGGCCGACCACGGGCAACAGGGGGAACAGGTAGATGATGCCTAGCCCGGCGGCAGTCATGGCGTAGACCACCCAGCCGACGTGAGTCAGTTCGGGCAACTGGGCGAGAAAGATCAGGATTGCCAGGGCGTTGACGAAGCCGGTCACCACGGACCGGGACACGAAGCGCATCAGGCTGCCCAGGCGCAGGTAGCCGGCGGCGATCTGCAGCACGCCGGTCAGCAGGGTGGCGGCCAGCAGGTAGTGCAGGCCATGTTCCTTGACCAGGGTCACCATGAGCAGGGCCATGGCGCCAGTGGCGGCCGAGATCATCCCGGGGCGGCCGCCGACGAAGGCGATCACCACGGCGATGCAGAAGGATGCGTAGAGCCCGACCTTGGGGTCGAGTCCAGCGATGATGGAAAAGGCGATGGCTTCGGGGATCAGCGCCAGGGCGACGACCAATCCGGACAGCACGTCGTTCTTCACATTGGCCAGCCAATGCGTCTTGAGGGTATTCAACATGGATGACTCGCACCTGTGCCTGACCCGTCTAGCGAGGAGCGGACGCCGGATCAGGCGTGGATTTCAGGGTTGGCAGCCGCCGTGCCGCGGACGCGACAGGACGACAGCGGTCCTTGCGGCAGGGCAAGGACGAGAGAGGCGCGAGCTATGGGGGACTGGGTTGCCAGTCGAGGGAGGGGCAATGCATGACCCGAAAGTAACACGAAAGGCAGGGCTTTTACAGGGCCGCTGGCGGCACGGCGCTCGGCCCCACCCGGATGCCAGAGCGGTCGAGTGTCGCCTGCCCCGCACTGTCCGGAGCTCACTTGCCGCCACCCTCGGTGATGAAATACAACGCCCGGTCGGTGCCACGGGGCAACTGATCCTGCGCCCGGGTGATCAAGCCGAGATCCTTGGCGGCGTCATAGTCCAAGCGCCGTCTGTTGCTCTCGGAGGACAGCAAGGTCGTGAGTTCTTCCGGCGCCAGCTTGAGACAGCCCTTGTAGATCTCGCGGAATTTGAGATTTTCGCGTTCGACGTCCTCGAACACCTGCCTGGCCTGATCGGGCTTCATGTAGCCGTTGACGGCAACGGCCGTCGCGGCCGGATGCAGGAGAAAGCTAGAGAGCGGCGCCGCATAGCGATCCTCGGCGGCGCAGTAGAGCATCGTCGCCGCGGAATCGGTGGCCGCTGCGTTGACGATATTGATATGCAGGGGATAGTGGCGCATGAAGTCGTAGGCCACATAGCCTGCCTCCATGTCGCCCCCGTGACTGTTGAGATAGAGATTGACGTTCCGGATGGCGGGATACTTCAGGGCGATATCGCTCAGCGCCGCCAGCAGCGAACTGACCGACCTGTCATTGACGCCACTATTGAAGTAGACCGAGGCGGTGTCGGCGGCGGTGCCGCCCTCTCCTCTGATGATGCTCAGGTCGGCAAAGGCATTGCCGACACAGCAACCCGCCAGCCAGAACAGCAGGCCGCGGGCCAAGTGGCGGGTGTTCGAGGAACGTTTCATCCCTGGTCGCTCTCTGGCAGGCCTTGGCCCGATCGCCTTGAGCCTAGCGGCGGGAGGCTTAAGAGCGGCTTAAACCAGAGGCGCTTACCTAGCCGCGGGGCGAGACCGAGGTCAGTCCTTCTTCAACAACCCTGCCAGCCCAGCGAAGGGGTTGTGCGTGGCCTTGGCCACCTTGGGCGTACCCAGGGAGCTGTCGCTGAAATACTGCTGGTCGGTGTAGCGGCTGTGCTCGTTGTCGTGGCAATACAGGCAGAGCAACTCCCAGTTGGAGCCGTCCTGGGGGTTGTTGTCATGATTGTGGTCACGGTGATGCACGGTCAGTTCGCTCAGGCGTTTCCCGGAGAACTCACGGGCGCAACGGCCGCAGACGTGGGGATACATCTTCAGTGCCTTGTCGCGATAGCCTCGTTCGCGTTCACGCTGGGTCTCGGCGAGGATTCGATCCAGCTTCGAGGTATCGGTAGCCATGCTGCACCTGGGGGACGGACAAAGAGCCTCAGTATAGCCCGAGCCCGCCCCCTGGGGTGATCGGCAACGGGGAGCTCGCGCCGCCTGCCCGGCCTTCTTCCACCCGCCGTCGAGAACCCCTAAAATGCGGCCTATATAGGATAGGGGGGTATGCTATGTCGCACATGAAAGCCAACAAGGACGACCTGCTCAAGCGCGTGAAAAGGATCGCGGGACAGGTGCAGGCCATCGAGCGGGCGCTGGAGGATGACGCCGACTGTGCCAAGACCCTGCATCTGGTGGCGGCCACCCGCGGCGCCCTCAACGGGCTGCTCGAGGAGATCATCGAAGACCATGCCCGGGAACATGTCGCCCATCCCGCGCTGACCGATCAGGAGCGGGGCGAAGGACTGGAGCAGCTACTGGAAGCCATTCGCCGCTATGGCAAGTGAGGTGGAGATGAACGACCTGGAACTCAGCCACGGACACAGTCACGACTTCCTGGGCGCCCACCACGATCGCAACGCCCGTCGCACCCTCTGGGTGGTGGCGCTGACCCTGGTGATGATGGTAGGCGAGATCGTCGCCGGCTATGTCACGGGGTCCATGGCGCTGCTGGCCGATGGTTTCCACATGGCGACCCACGCTGGCGCCCTGGGCATCGCCGCCGCGGCCTACGCCTTCGCCCGCCGCCATGCCGAGGATGCGGCCTACAGCTTCGGTACCGGCAAGGTCGGGGATCTCGGCGGCTTCGCCTCGGCGCTGATCCTCGGCCTGGTCGCGCTGGGCATAGCTGTCGAATCGGTGATCCGGCTGTTCGAGCCGACCCCGGTGCAATTCGGCACCGCCACCCTGATCGCCGTGGTCGGCCTCATCGTCAACGTGATCAGTGCCCTGCTGCTGATGGGTGGCGCGGGCGAGAGTCATGGACATAGCCACGCTCATCATCACCACCATGATCACGACCACAGCCATGGCCATGGTCACAGCCATGGCGAAGACAACAACCTGAGATCGGCCTATGTCCATGTGCTGGCGGATGCTCTGACCTCGGTACTGGCCATCGTCGCCCTGCTGGCCGGCAAGCTGCTCGGCTGGGTCTGGCTGGACCCAATGATGGGCATCGTCGGCGCCCTGGTGATCGCGCGCTGGGCCTGGTCTCTGCTGAAGGATACCGCTGCCGTGCTGCTGGACCGGACCGACGCCCAGGTGGCCGACGAGATCCGCGGGCTGCTCGCCGCCAGCGATCGCTTGGTGATCACCGATTTGCACGTCTGGCGCGTGGGGCCCGCGGCCCGCGCCGCCATCGTCAGCGTGAGCGGTCCGCCGGGGGACGGCGCCAGCGACGTCCGCCGCCGCCTGCAGCCGGTGCACGAGGTCACCCACCTGACGGTCGAGTATCGGAGCGCCTGAGCGGCCTTCAGCTCGACGGCGAGCTCTGGCCACCCTCCCCTTCGAACTCGGCGAAATACTGCTCCGCCATGGCGCGCAACGAGCGCCCGATGCTGGCGTATTCGTATTCGTTGAGATTGGCGAGGGAGACCCGCGCCGCCGGTTGCTGGGTGCCGAAGCCCTTGCCGGGCAGCAGCACGATGCCGGTTTCTTTGGCGATGCGGAACAGCAAATCGCCACTGCTGAACTTGGCCTTCACCCAGGTGGCGAAGGCGTCGCCATGGAGTTTGCGCGCCAGGTCTTCCAGGTCGAGCAGGGTGTAGTAGTCGACGGCATTGGGATCGCTCTCGGGAGCGACGCCCAGCTCGCGATAGAGTGCGGCTTCGCGGCGGCGCACCAGTTTCTTCAGTTCGGTCTTGTAGCCGTCGCTCTCGTCCATCAGGGCGAATAGCGCGAACAACACCATCTGCACCTGCTGGGGGGTGGAGAGCCCCGCCGTGTGGTTGAGGGCCACGGTGCGGCTGTCGGCCACCAGACGATCGATGAACTTGAGGCTGCGCACGTCCGGCAGCAGGGTGCCGTAGCGGCGGTCCAGCGCGGCCTTCGTCTGCTCGGGCAGCTCGGCCAGGGCCTGGTCGAAGATCCCGTGCTTGTGCGCACCTATGACCCCCAGTCGCCAGCCGGTGGCGCCGAAGTACTTGGAGAAGGAATACACCAGCAGGGTATTGCGCGGGCAGGTGGCGAACAGCGAGCGGAAGTCGTCGGCAAAGGTACCGTAGACGTCATCGGTCAGGATGAAGAGATCCGGGCGCGCCTCGGCAACGATGCGGGCGACGGTCGCCAGGCTGCGGTCGTCCATCTTCACCGAGGCCGGGTTGCTGGGGTTGATGCAGAAGAAGATCTTGATCGCCGGGTCGCGCAGCTTGTCCAGTTCGCTGTCCGGGTACTGCCAGTTGGCCTGGGGATCGGCATGGATGTGCAC
>CAUQPA010000298.1:0-5795 GCA_963519325.1 uncultured Pseudomonas sp.
GTATTCCACGGCCTGGAAGCCATCCGCCGCGGCAGCGGCGAAGCGGTCGAGGAAGGCCTGCTCGGGGTAGAGCATGCTGAGGTTGGCGGCGAAACGGGGCATGGCGATTTCCTAAGTCAGACGAAGGGCCAGAGCAGCAGGGTGATGGCGAAGCCCAGAACACCCAACAGCGTGGTCAAGACGGTCCAGGTACGCAAGCCGTCGGCGACGCTCAGGCCGACCAGCTTGGTGAAGATCCAGTAGCCGGCGTCGTTGATGTGCGACACGGCCAGGCCGCCGGCGCCCATGGCCAGGCACAGCAGGGCCATGTGGTTGGCCGAAAGGTCCAGGGTGGCGATCAGCGGGCCGAGGATGCCGGCGGTGGTGACCAGAGCCACGGTGGTGGAGCCCTGGACCGCCCGCAGCAGCAGGGTCAGCACGAAGCCCAGCGCCAGCACCGGCAGGCCGGTGGCGCGCAGCAGTTCCGAGACCACCGCGCCGATGCCGGTGTCCACCAGCACCTTGCCGAACACTCCGCCAGCACCGGCGATGAGGATGACCATGGCGACGCCGGGCAACGCCGAGCCGATGACCTCCGAGACCTGTTCGCGCGACCAGCCGCGGCGGAAGCCCAGCACATAGGCGCAGAGTAGGGTGTCGATCAGCAGGGCCACCAGGGGCGCGCCGACCACGGTGAGGATGTCGCGCAGCAGGTTGCCGGCGGGCAGCCAACTGGTGGCCAGGGTGCCCAGCAGGATCAGCACGATGGGCAGCAGGCTCAGGGACACCACCAGGCCGAAGCCGGGGGCCGGGGCCGGCGGCAGACCGGCGGCGACGCCGGCCGGGGTCTCGTCGACCTTGACCGCGGCGGCACCGAGGCTGGGCAGGCCGGGGGCCATGTCCTGGCCGCGGCCCCATTGTTGCAGATGGGTATCGGTGATCTGAGCGCCGTAGACATCGATGCGGATGTCGTCGGTCATGGGGTAGTGGCGGCGGGTCATGCGTCCGGCGATCCACCAGCCGACCAGCGCCAGCACGCCGGTGATCGGCAGGCCGAACAGCAGCACCCGACCGAGGTCGGCGCCCAGCTGGCCGGCGGCGGCCACGGCGCCCGGGTGGGGCGGCAGCATGGCATGCACGGTGAGCATGGTGGCGCACATGGGCAGGGCGAAGACGATCAGCGGCTTGCGCGCGGTGCGGGCGATGCCATAGGCCAGCGGCATCAGCACGATCACGCCGACCTCGAAGAACACCGGGATGCCGACCAGGAAGCCAGCCAGGGTCAGGGCCAGCGGCGTGCGTCTGTTGCCGAAGCGCTCGATCAGTGTCTTGGCCAGGGCCTCGGCGCCGCCGGACAGCTCGATGATGCGGCCGATCATGGCGCCCAGGGCGATGATGATGGCGATGTGGCCGAGGATCTTTCCCATGCCGCCTTCGATGGTAGCGACCAGCTTGGAGGGCTCCACCCCGGCGGCCAGGGCCACCAGGATGCTCACCAGCATCAGCGCCACGAAGGGCTGGAACTTGTACTTGAGAACCAGGAACAGCAGCAGGGCAATCCCCGCCGCGGCGATGAGGACCAGCAGCAGGGGACTCATGAGCGGGACTCCGGGTGGATGGGGCTGACGATGGGGGACATGGCACTTTCCTCGCTATTGTTGTTTTTCCAGGGCAAGCCGATCCCGCGACGGCCAGCGGCGGCCATCGTGGGGGTACTACGTTGATGCGGGCTTCAGGTCACCAGACGGCGCCGAAGGTCTCCGCCAGTTCGGCCAGAGCGGCGTCATCCAGCGGCGCCGGGCGCGGCTCGGTCAGCAGCCACAGCCGCGCGGTTTCTTCCAGCTCCTCCAGGGCGAAGCTGGCCTTGCTCACGCTGCTCTCCCAGACCACCGGGCCGAGGCGTTCGAGCATCACCCCGCGGACCCGGTTGGCCAGTTGCGCCACCTGTTCGGCGACGCTGGCGGCGCCCGGGCGCGCATAGGGGATCAGCGGGATATGACCGACCTTCATCACCTGATAGGGCGTGATCGGCGGCAGGATGTCGTCCGGGCGCCAGACGCCGGCCAGGGTCAGGGCCACCAGATGGGTGGAGTGGGTATGTACCACGCCGCCCACGCCGGGATTGCGGTCATAGACCTGGCGATGCAAGGCCAGGGTCTTGGACGGCTTGTCACCGGAGACCCAGTCGCCCTCCCGGCCGACCTTGGCGATGGCGGCGGGATCGAGGCGCCCCAGGCAGGCATCGGTGGGGGTGATCAGCCAGCCGTCGTCCAGGCGGGCGCTGATGTTGCCAGCGCTGCCCACGGTGTAGCCGCGGGCATAGAGGCTGGCGCCGACGGTGCAGATCTCCTCGCGCAGCCGGGCTTCGTTGCTCATGCTTTTTCTCCTGCCAGCTGGCGCAGGGCCTTGGCGAAGAAGTCGCGGCTGCCGAAGTTGCCGGACTTGAGCGCCAGGGCCAGGGGTTCGCCCTGTACCTGCCCCAGGGTGGCGGGCACGCCCGGGTCGATCTGGGCGCCGATGCGCAGGGTCTGCACACCCAGCGCCTGGACCACGGCGCCGGAGGTCTCGCCACCGGCCACCACCAGGCGGCGCACACCGCTGTCGAACAGGCCGCGGGCGGTCAGGCCCAGGGCACGCTCCACCAGCTCACCGGCGCGCGCCACGCCCAGCTCGCGCTGGATGGCCTTCACCTCATCGGCGGGACTGGTGGCATAGATCAGCACGGCCTGGTCCTGCTCGCGCGCCCAGGCGAGGGCGGCGTCGATGGTGTCGTCACCCTGGGCAAGGGCCAGGGGGTCGAGGCGCAGGGCTGGGCGACCGGCTTCCAGCCAGGCGGCGACCTGGCCATTGGTGGCCTGGGAGGCGCTGCCGGCCAGTACGGCTTCGCCACCGGCGGGCAGCTCCAGGGCGGCGGCGTCATGCGCCTGCAGCAGGCCGGCGCGGCGGAAATTCTCCGGCAGGCCCTGGGCGATGCCCGAACCACCGGTGACCAGGGGCAGCTCGGCACAGGCCGCGCCCAGGGTGTGCAGATCGGCATCGGACAGGGCATCGGCGATGGCCAGACGATGACCCGAAGTTCGGAGCTCGGCGATGACCGCGCGCACGGCCTCGGGGCCCTTGGCGACCTGGTCGTAGCGCAGCAGCCCTACCTTGCCGCGACTCTGGGCCTGCAGCACCCGCACCAGGTTGGCATCGCTCATGGGCGTCAGCGGGTGGTGCTGCATGCCGGATTCGCTGAGCAGCTGGTCCTGCACGAACAGGTGGCCACGGAACAGGGTGCGGCCGGTCTCCGGGAAGGCCGGGCAGGCCAGGGTGAAGTCGCAGTCCAGCGCCTCTTGCAGGGCCTCGGCCACCGGGCCGATGTTGCCTTCCGCGGTGGAGTCGAAGGTGGAGCAGTACTTGAAGAAGAACTGCCGGCAGCCACGCTGGCGCAGCCAGGCGAGGGCGGCCAGGGATTCGCTCACCGCCTCGGCGGCCGGCGTGGTGCGGGATTTCAGCGCCACTACCACGGCGTCGGCGGCTTCCAGTTCGGCGTCGGCGGCGGGCACGCCGATCACCTGCACGGTGCGCATGCCGCCGCGCACCAGCATGTTGGCGAGATCGGTAGCGCCGGTGAAGTCGTCGGCGATGCAGCCCAGCAGCGGGCGGGTCTCGTTCGGGCTCATCGGGATCACTCCGCGGCCTTGGGCAGCTCGATGCCCGGGAAGATCTTGATCACCGCCGAGTCGTCCTCACGGCCGTAGCCGGCGGTGGAGGCCTGCATGAACATCTGGTGAGCGGTGGCCGACAGCGGCAGCGGGAATTTCGAGGTGCGCGCGGTATCCAGCACCAGGCCCAGGTCCTTGACGAAGATGTCCACCGCGGACAGTGGGGTGTAGTCGGCCTTGAGGATGTGCGGCACGCGATTCTCGAACATCCAGGAATTGCCGGCGCTGTGGGTGATGACCTCGTAGAGCGCTTCCGGGTCGACACCCTCGCGCAGGCCCAGGGCCATGGCCTCGGCGGAGGCGGCGATGTGCACCCCGGCCAGCAGCTGGTTGATGATCTTGACCTTGGAGCCATGGCCGGGGGCATCGCCCAGGCGATAGACCTTGCCGGCCATGGCGGCCAGCACTGCCTCGCCCTTGGCGTAGGCTTCCGCGCTGCCGGAGGTCATCATGGTCATCTCGCCGCTGGCGGCCTTGGCCGCGCCGCCGGAGAGCGGGGCGTCCAGCAGCAGGATGCCGCGCTCGGCCAGGCGCTCGCCCAGCTCCACGGCGTAGGCCGGAGCCACGGTGGCGCAGGCGATCACCAGGCTGCCCGGACGTAGGGCGGCTACCGCGCCATGCTCGCCGAACAGCACGGCTTCGGTCTGCTCGGCATTCACCACCACGGTGATGAGGATGTCGCAGCTATCGGCCAGGGCCGCAGGCGAGGTGCAGGCCACGCCGCCTTCGCTGGCGAAGGCTTCCAGCACGCTGGCGCGCACGTCGCAGGCATGTACGGCGAAGCCCGCGCGCAGCAGCGACCGGGCGACGCCCAGACCCATGGCCCCGAGGCCGATGACACCGACGTTGTCTTGCATCTTGTTGTTCTCCGAAAAGGTCAGGCGAAGCCGGCCTGCCGCAGGCGGCGGGCGGCGTTGTAGATGTGCTGGCGGGCGGCGTTGGCAGCGGCCAGGGGATCGCCGAGGCGGATGGCGGCGACGATGGCCTGGTGTTCTTCATGCACCTGGCGGGAGAAGTCCTCGCGCCGCGCCTCGTTGGTGCGGGTGATGCGGGTGGCCGTCTCCAGGTACTGGCTGACGAACTCCAGGGTCTTGATGAAATAGGGGTTGCCGGTGGCCTGGGCGATGGTGCGGTGGAAGGCCACGTCGGCACGGACACCGTCACGGCCGTCGGCCACGTCTTCGTCGATGGCGGCCAGGGCCTCGTCGATGGCGACCAGGTCGGTCTCGCTGCGGTTGATGGCGGCTTCGGAGGCGATCTCCGCCTCGATGGCGCGGCGCAGGGCCAACAGGTGGAAGACGCTGCCGGGCAGGCTGGCTTCGTCGGCATCGATGCGCAGCGGGCGGATGCTGGCGTGGGCGGTGACGAAGATGCCGCGGCCCTGCTGGGGCTGCAGCACGCCTTCGTTTTTCAGTCGCGAAATGGCCTCGCGCACCACGGTACGGCTGACCCCGAAGGCCTCGGAGAGCAGGGCTTCGCTGGGGATCTTGCTGCCGGGGGCGAAGACACCGGCTTCGATCTTGTCCAGCAGCTGCTGAGCGACGTTGTCGCTCAGGACATTGGCGGGAACCTTGGCGAACATGGAGACCTGCTTATCTGGTTGTAAGGTTGTCATACAGGTTGTGGTGTTACTTTCGCACAGGCTTTTGGCTTTGTGTAGTGGTTTTGGCAGAGGCACTACGGAATTTTTGTGATGGGCTCTACGGCTGGCAGGTGCAGGCCAAAGCGGCTGGAAAGTGTTATAATATAACATTTACTAGCGGAGAGCTGTCCCATGACCCCAGAAGAACTCCTGGCCCAACCCGCTGCGGACTACATGAACGAGGCCCAGCGTGGCTTCTTCCGCAAGTTGCTGCTGGCCCAGCGCGGAGACCTGCAGCGACTGATCGATGAGCAGGTGGACGACCTGCGCGCCGTGGATGCCCACGGCGATCCGGCCGACGTCGGCAATGCCGAGCAGCAACGCCAATGGCAACTGCGCCAGCTGGAGCGGGAGAAGAAGCTGCTGGACAAGATCGACGAGGCCCTGGAGCGCCTGGCGCGTGAGGACTACGGCTGGTGCGCGGAGACCGGCGAGCCCATAGGCCTGGCTCGCCTGCTGCTAAGGCC
>CAUQPA010000299.1:0-5783 GCA_963519325.1 uncultured Pseudomonas sp.
CCCAGGGCGTGCGCCTGGCGATCGACGATGCCGGCGCCGGCTACGCGAGCCTGAGGCACATCCTGCGGCTGCGTCCGGACATGATCAAGCTGGACATGAGCCTTGTCCGCGACATCGACCGCGATGCCGAGCGCCGGGCGCTGGCCTCGGCGATCATCGCCTTCGCCCGCGAGACCCACAAGGAGGTCATCGCCGAAGGCGTGGAAACCCTCGCCGAACTGGAGACCCTCAAGGCCCTGCAGGTGGACAAGGTGCAGGGCAACCTGTTGGGCCGCCCCCTGCCCAGGGACGAAGCCTTGCGCCTGCCACGCCAGCGGCGACTGGAGAATTCGATACCGCGCTGAAGCCAGATCGGCGATCATTCAAGTCGCTGACCAAGCGGTCGATAAGCTGGCGCGACCCGGGGTTTCAGTCGACCCCGGACGGACGTCCAGCCGATCATTGCCCTGCAGGAGTTACCGGTGCGCTCCATCCTGGTCATCGAAGACAGCCCCATGGTACTCAAGATCCTGGCGCACCTCTTCCGTCAGCAGCGGGAGTTCGAGCCGGTGTTCTGCGCCACCCTGGGCGAAGCCGAGGTGATGCTGGAGACCTCGGCCCAGCTGTTCTTCGCCGCCCTGGTGGATCTCAACCTGCCCGACGCTCCCGATGGCCAGAGCGTCGACCTGGTGCTGCGCTATCGCCTGCCCTGCATCGTCCTCAGCGGCTCCTACGACGAGCGCCGGCGCGACGACCTGCTGACCAAGGGCGTGGTCGACTACGTGCTCAAGGAGAGCCAGTACTCCTACGAATTCGCCTTTCGCCTGCTGCGGCGGCTGGACAGCAACGCCGGCATCAAGATCCTCATCGCCGAGGACTCGGACGCCACCCGCAACTACATCCGCCACGTCCTGACGCCCCATCGCTACCAGCTGCTGGATGCCCGCGACGGCAACGAAGCCCTGCGGCTGCTCCAGGAGCAGCCGGACATCGACCTGCTGGTGGTGGACCACAGCATGCCGGGGCTGAGCGGCTTCGAACTGGTGCAACTGCTGCGGCAGAAACTGCGTCGCCATGACCTCATCATCATCGGCCTGTCGGCCGACGAGAAGGGCTCGCTCAGCGCCAAGTTCATCAAACAGGGCGCCGACGACTTCCTGCGCAAGCCCTTCTGCCCGGAAGAACTCAACTGCCGGGTGGTCTCGACGCTGGAGCGCCGGGAGCTGATGCGCGCCCTGACCCACGCCGCCCAGTACGACTCCCTCACCGGGCTGCGCAACCGCCGCGCCTTCCACGACCAGGCCCAGGAGTGGTTCCGCCAGGCCGAACGCGAAGGCCGGTCGCTGAGCGTGGCCATGCTCGACCTGGATCACTTCAAGCGCATCAACGACGACCATGGCCATGCCAGCGGCGACAGCGCCCTGGTGGTGTTTGCCCAGGCCCTGGCCCGTACCCTGCCCCAGGACCTGACCGGCCGCCTGGGCGGCGAGGAATTCGCCCTGGTCAGCCGGATGCCGCCGGAGCAGCTGCTGCAGGCCCTGGACCTGCTGCGTCGCTACTGCCACGCCCAGACCTATGCCCCGGGCGCGCCACCGCTCTCGTTCAGCGCGGGTATCCATGCCGGTCTCGCCGACGATCTCGAAGGCTTCCTGCACGAAGCCGATCGCCGGCTCTACCAGGCCAAGCGCCAGGGCCGTGGGCGGACCTGCCTGGTGCTGGACGCCGACTAAGCCGAGACCAGGCTAGTCTAGCCATATCACAAGACATATGATGTCATATGATTTCATCGATCGCGGCTGATATCCCGCTGCGACGGTGGGATCCGCATCGCCTCGTCTCAACAATAACAACTAAGGACCTGCACCATGCCTGACTCCTCTTCGGGTCGCCCCCGGGCGTTGTCGCGTCGCCGGCTGCTCCAGGGCGGCCTCCTCTGCAGTGCGGCGCTCGCCCTGCCCAGCCTGGCCCGCGCCGCCGCCGAACCCCTCAGCCAACGCTATCCCGATCCGCTCATCGAGATCCTCGATGACCGCTTCCTGGAATTGCGCCTGTTCAACGCCAGCGTCGAGCGCCTGGCCACCGGTCTGCGCTGGGCCGAGGGCCCGGTGTGGATCGGCGACGGCAACTACCTGCTGCTGAGTGACATCCCCAACAACCGGATCGTCCGCTGGGACGAGCTCAGCGGCCGGCTGGATACCTTCCGGGCGCCGTCGAACTTCGCCAACGGCCTGGCCCGCGACCGCCAGGGCCGGCTGATCGCCTGCGAGGGTTCCACCACCCATGGCCAGGGCCGGCGGATCACCCGCACCGAGCACGATGGCCGCCTCACGGTGCTGGCCGACAACTTCGAGGGCAAGCCCTTCAACTCGCCCAACGACCTGGTGGTCAAGCGCGATGGCTCGATCTGGTTCAGCGATCCGCCCTTCCAGGCCAACAGCGACTACGAGGGCCACCGGGTCAAGACCGAGCAACCGGATGGGGTCTATCGCCTCGACGGCGAGAGCCTGGCGGTGACCCGGGTGATCGGCGATCTCAACGGTCCCAATGGCCTGGCCTTCTCACCGGACGAGAAGCTGCTCTATGTGGTGGAGGGCCGTGCCAAGCCCAATCGCCTGGTGTGGGCCTATACCGTCAAGGACGACGGCAGCCTGGGCGAGCGACGCAAGCTGATCGAGGCGCTGGAATACGGCGCCCTGGATGGCCTCAAGTGCGACGTGGCGGGCAATCTCTGGTGCGGCTGGGGCAGCAGCGGCGCGCCGGCGGCCAAGCCCGAGGCGCTCGATGGCGTACGGGTGTTCGATCCCAGCGGCAAGGCACTGGGCCATATCCACCTACCGGAGCGTTGTCCCAACCTGTGCTTTGGCGGAGCGGAGGGCAACCGGCTGTTCATGGCCGGCTCCCACTCGCTCTACAGCCTCTACGTCAATGTCCGCGGCGCGGGGCTCTAGGGCCTTGCAGCGCTAGCGGGACTCGGGCGGCGACTGCTCGGCCAACTGGGTCAGGGAGTCGAGCACGCTGTCCAATGCATAGGCCGCTTCGAAGCGCGCCAGATTCTGGGTGAGGTCGGCCAGGCTGGTGGTGACTCCCAGCCAGTTGCCCAGGCCGATCTGGCGCGCCGCCTCGGGCAGCGAGCAACCGCCGTCGCGGCGTTCCAGCCAGGCCAGCACCAGTTCCGGCGGGGTATCGGCTTCGAGGCCCAGGGTGCGCAGCAGTCGCAGGGCCTTGGCCTGTTCGCGGGGTGGCAGGCGATGGCGGGCCGTGGGAGTGGGCTGGTCGACGATCAGCGTCAACCGGGAGCCGGGGGTATCGGTCATCTGGACCTCTAGGGACTACACCAGAACCGTACGGCGCGAGGCCGCTTCATCGCCCCATGTTAGGCGAATAGTCTGGCCAATTGCCATCCCCGGGCCCGACCCTCGTCACCTGGAAAACGCCGTTCGGCCCCCTGCTCCCCTCAGCGCGGCGCGCGACCCAGGCAGCGCTGCCAGCGCTCCTCGACCCGCTGGGCGAACCAGGCGGTGGTCAGGGTGCGGGTGATCTTCGGGCTTTCCAGGGTGATGCCCGGCAGGACGGCACGCGGCAGGCTGCGCCCGGCCTTGCGCTCGGCCAGGGCATAGACCTTGGCGTAGAGATCGGTGTTGGCGAACTCCGCCGAGTCGCCGGCTTCCAGATCATGGCGGATGGCGATGTCGCTCATGCCCAGGGCCGGGGCCAGGCGATTCACCGCCCGCTCGGTCTCGCCCTGGGTCCGCGAGCCGGGCACCACCAGATCGCCGTCCAGCGCCAGCTTCACCCCCGCAGCGCGACTCACCGCACTTTGGAAGGCGGCGTTGCGGCTGGCGTACCAGCCGGCGTTGAAATCGGCGAAGCGATACAGCGGCGTGCTGTAGTCCGCCGGATAGCCCAGCAGGTGCGCGGTACCGAAATAGAGGCCGCCGCGGCGGCTGAACACCTCGTGGCGGATGGAGCCCTCGCGCTCATAGGGATAGTCACGGGCGTGCGCCTCGGCGAAGTCGATGCTCACCTGCATGGGGCCGCCGGTGCGCACCGGATTGAAACGCCCGAACAACTGGCCGCCCAGGGGCACCATGGCGGTGAAATCCTCGAAGATCAGGCTGAGCTCGCGCTCGGTGCGGGCGGCGTCCAGCCGCTCGGCGTAGGTCTTGCCGGTGGGCGACCTGAGACCGAGCGCCGTGCGCACCAGCAACTGGGGCACATAGGCCCGCGCGGCGCGCCGGTCGATTTCCTCGCGGGCGATGCGGCCCAGCCCCGGCACCGGCGGATCGACCCGGTACGTCGCTTCCTGCTCCGCCACCGCCAGCACGGCGCAGAGGTTTTCCGTGGTGGGGTCGAGGTGCTGGGCGCTGAAGGCGGTCTGGATGTCGCTGGCCCATCCCTGGCGGTCCGCCACGCTGGCCGGCAGCAGCCGCACGAGCTCGGCGCGAACCTCGGCCGGCGAACGCGTCGGCTCCTTGGAGGTGGGCGTCAGGCTGCAACCGGCGAGGACCAGGCCGCCGAGGACAGCGGTCCAGCAACGCAAGCGGGACAGCGACGGCAGGGATGCAGCGGGCAGGCACAGGACAGGGGACACGGCGGCTCCGGGCAGTGATCGTGGCCGCTTTGACCGCAGCGCGAGGCAAATGACCGGCACCGCCCCTGGATAACCTTCAGCCATATCGATATGACGTTTTCATTGAACACCTTGCCAAGAGTGGCTTGGGCTTGAGGCGCAAGTCCGACTAAAATGGTCGGACTTTAGTTCGAAGCTACCGGAACCATCATGCACACCTCCACGCTTTCTTCCCCACGACTGCCCTGGACCGCCCTCTGGGCCGGACTCCTGCTCGCCCTGGGCGCGGTCTTTGTCGGCCAGGCCGTCGGAACCCGCCAGGCCCTCCTGCTGCTGCTCGGCGGCGCCTTGGGACTGACGCTCTACCACGCCGCCTTCGGCTTCACCTCGGCCTGGCGGGTATTCATCCGCGACCGTCGCGGCGCCGGCCTGCGCGCCCAGATGGTGATGCTGGCCCTGGCGGTGCTGCTGTTCTTCCCGGCCCTGGGCGCTGGCAGCCTGTTCGGCGAGGCGGTACGTGGCAATGTCTCGCCACTGTCCACCTCGGTGGTGATCGGCGCCTTCCTGTTCGGTATCGGCATGCAGCTGGGCGGTGGCTGCGCCTCCGGTACCCTCTTCACCGTGGGTGGCGGCAATGCACGGATGCTGGTGACCCTGCTGTTCTTCATCGTCGGCTCGGTGGTCGCCACCCACCACCGGGGCTGGTGGTTCGCCCTGCCCAGCCTGCCGCCGACCTCTCTGGTGACCAGCCTGGGCGTGCTCCCCGGCATCCTGGTCAGCCTGGCGCTGTTCGCCCTGATCGCCGGGACAACCGTCGTGCTGGAGCGCCGCCGTCATGGCCAACTTGAACGCACGGTACCCGGCGAACACCAGGGCGCGGCGCGCCTGCTGCGCGGTCACTGGCCGCTGGTGTGGGGCGCCATCGCCCTGGCGCTGCTCAACTTCATCACCCTGGCGCTGGCCGGTCGGCCCTGGGGCATCACCTCGGCCTTCGCCCTCTGGGGTGCCAAGGGCGCCGGGCTGCTCGGGCTGGACGTCTCCGGCTGGGCCTTCTGGCAGCAACCGGCGAATGCCCGGGCGCTGGCCGAGCCGCTGTGGTTCGACGTCACCAGCGTGATGAACCTGGGCATCATGCTCGGCGCCCTGGCCGCGGCCGGCCTGGCGGGCCGCTTCGCCCCCAGCCTGCGCATCCCCGCGCGGTCCCTGGTGGCGGCCGTGCTCGGCGGCCTACTGC
>CAUQPA010000300.1:0-5770 GCA_963519325.1 uncultured Pseudomonas sp.
GTCACAATCAGATAAGCCCTCAGCGGCTGTCATACAACTATAAAGACAGCCCTGGATACTCCGCTCCGTACAACGATGACGGGGCACAGGCGATGACGGCGTGGGTACGACGGATCAGGATCGGACGAAGCGGCTGGCTGCTGGGGCTGGCCTTGCTGCTGGCATTGGGGCTCACCCAGGGCCTGCGCAGCAGCCACCTGGATAGCCAGCTGCTGTTCTGGATCGGCCAACAATGGCAGAGCGAGCCCCGGACTTCACTGGAGCTCGGCCGCTATCGGGTGGTGGTGGAAGCCAAGCCGGTGGCCGGTGTTACCGAGAATCTCTCCGATCTCAGCTACGACCCGGTGCGCGACCGCCTCTGGGCGGTGGTCAACAATCCGCCGGAGCTGCTGGCCCTGAGTCGTGATGGCGATCTGCTGGAGCGGCATCGCCTGGAAGGCTTCGACGACGTCGAGGGCGTGACCTACCTCGGCGAGGATCGCCTGCTGCTGGCGGAAGAGGGCGCCAATTCTCTTACGCTGGTAAACATCCCCGAGGGCGACGATGTGCTGCGGCGCAGCGACTATCGCAGTCTCACCCTGGATCTCTTCCCCCGCGCCAACCAGGGCTTCGAAGGGCTGGATTACGATGCCACCCGGGATCGCCTGTTCGTGGTCAAGGAACACTCGCCGCGCAAGCTCTATGAAATCCGCGGTCTGCTCAAGAGTTTCGACGGCGACTTCGCCCTGCGCATCATCGATCGCCAGGCCTGGCTGGACCAGGCGCCCAGTACGGGCGATCTTTCCGCCATCCATGTCGACCGTCGTACGGGGCACCTGCTGCTGCTCAGTGATGAATCGCGGGTACTGATCGAACTCGATGACCAGGGCCGGACCCTGGATACCCGCTCCCTGGCGGCGCCCTTCGGTGGCCTGTCGCGACGTATCCGCCAGCCCGAAGGGGTCACCCTTGATACGGCGGGCAACCTCTATGTGGTCAGCGAGCCCAATCTGTTCTATCGCTACCAGAAGCGCTGAGAGCCTGTTCAAAGTCTGCTGCGCGTCGGCCAAACGGCGTTGAAAATGCCTTCGGAATGCTCATTTACCACTCGTAAACTCGTTCGCGAGCTCGGTCCGCTTCCTCAGGCATTTTCGCGGGGCCGCCCAGGCCTTGTTTGTCTCTAGCTCGCGAGCCTTTGAATAGGCGCTGATCAGGCGCCGCCCAGGCGCTCCAGCACGGCGGGCGTATCCTGGGCGCCCATGGCCCGGGCCACGCTGAGCGCCGTGTTGCCAGCGGCGTCACGCGCCTGCGGATCGGCGCCGCGGGCGACCAACAGCTCCACCATCTGCACATGATTGAACATGGCCGCCATCATCAGCGCGGTCTTGCCGTCGGGCATGGCGCCTTCCACGGCGGCGCCCTGGTCCAGCAGTAATTCGGCCATGGCCAGGTTGTTCTTGAAAGCCGCCCCGGCCAGCGGCGATTGCCCCATGTCGTTGGCCAGGTTCGGATCGGCCTGGTGCTCCAGCAACACGCGACTGGCCTCCAGATGACCGTGGTAGCTGGCCAGCATCAACAGGCTGTCGCCCTTGTGATTGCGCAGATTGGGCGTCAGCCCCTTGTCCAGCACCAGGCCCAGCACCTCGGCATTGCCGGTACGGGCGAGGTTGAACACCTCGGTGGCGAATTCCTGGGCTTCTTCGTCGGTCATGCGCTGGGGACCCTGGTCGGTCATGGCTCTCTCCTCATCGATAGGGGCAGCGGGGCCCCAAGGGCCCCGGGCGATAGGGAGGCAGACCCAGGCGGCAGGCGGTAAGTTTCCTGGCGGCTAGCCGAAGGTGGCGTGGGTCTCGGCGTAGGCCTGCAGTTCCGCCACGCTGTAGTTGCCGACCATCAGCACCGGCCCATGGGCCGTACCGATATGGGCAGGCAGGGTGTCGAGGAAGCCATCGGTGGGCGTCACCCCCAGGTTGGTGTATTCGGCGGCCGGCAGGTGGAATTCGGCGACCAGTCGCACCGCCTCGGCCAAGCCGGCTGTCACGCTGACCGGATGCAGCGCGGCATCCAGGGGATTGACCTGACCGCCGTCGTCGCCGTTGAACAGCTGGCCCACCTTGGCCGCGGCCTGGGTCAGGTCGTGCTGGTCGGACTGGGCACCGATCAAGAACAGCGAGCCATAGTGCGGCAGGCTGCCACCGCCGTCGGCCTGGCTGACGAAGGTGGGAGCGAAAGGCTGCTCGCCGCGGATGTCGGAGCTGTAGTTGGCCACGGGATCACCGAGGGTGACCACATTGACGAAGTTGTTGCCCTGGCCCGCCGCCTGGGCATCCCGGGGAATGCCTGAGGCCTCGAAGCTGATGCCGCCGAGGCCGGTCTGCTGGGCGACGTATTCCGCCGAGATGCCGCCCAGGGAATGGCCGGTGACGAAGATGTCCTGAGTGCCGTAGCCCTGCTTGGCCGCCGCTTCTATGACCTGGTGGGCGAAGTCCAGCGATTGCCGCTGCGCGCTGGAGACCTGCTGGCCGAGGATCTGCAGGTCGCTGAGCAGGCCGCCCGCGGTGGCCAGGGGATCGATCAGCAGATTCTCGCCTCTAGTCGTGCCGGCGTAGGTGATGAGGATCTGGTTCTCGGCGGTGACCCAGGTGTGAGCGACCGCGCCGTTGAGCGAGTTGTGCAAGGTCAGCGCGTGGCCATCGACCAGGAAGGGCCGCATGCCGTCGGGGGTACCGCCCAGCACGTACTCGCTGATGGCGCCGTTGAGGAATTCGCTCACCGTCGGCGTAGCGGCCGCGGCGCTCTGGTGCACCGGTGTGGCCGCGGCGCTCTTCAACGCCTGCAGGTAGGTGAAGTTACCGAGGCTGACGAGGTCGCTGCTATCGAGGAGGCCATCGCTGGCCCAGGGGGAGGTCTTCGTGGACATGACGGCACCTTTGTTGTTGTCGTGGGCGGTGGGCCTGGTCGTCGCCAAGTCTTCCGCTGCCGGAGCAGGGAAAAGGCTCGAAAACTCATCCTAGGACGGCCTCTGGCGCGCGGCAAACCGGGAACCCGAGGGTCATTTCCAGACGCTGGCGGTCTGGCGTCGGGCCGCGCCGGCCAAGGTACGCGGGCGACGGGAAGCCTGGGCGACCCGCCGCGGGTTCGGGCTACACTGGGGATCGACTCGACCCAAGAGGCTTCCATGACCGCCATTCGCCTGCCGTCCATCGACCGGCTGCTGCGCCATCCCGCTTCGCGTCCGCTGGAGGAGCGCCATGGCCGTGAGCAGGTGCTCGGTGGCTACCGCTCGCTGCTGGACGATCTGCGCGAGGCGCTGCGCGCCGGCACCCTCACCGCCGTGGAGGTGGAGGAGGGCGTACTGGCCGGCCGCCTGGGCGAACGCCTGGCCCTGAGCAGCCGGCCGCGGGTGCGGCGGGTGTTCAACCTGACCGGCACGGTGTTGCACACCAACCTGGGGCGGGCGCTGCTGGCGGAAGAGGCCATCGCCGCAGTAAGCGAAGCGGCGCGCCAGCCGATGAACCTGGAGTTCGACCTGGCCACCGGCAAGCGCGGCGACCGGGACGACCTGGTGGCCGAGCTGGTGCGCGAACTCACCGGCGCCGAAGCGGTGACCGTGGTCAACAACAACGCCGCCGCCGTGCTGCTGGCGCTGCACGCCATTGGCGCGCGCAAGGAGGGGGTGCTGTCCCGCGGCGAGCTGATCGAGATCGGCGGTGCCTTCCGCATCCCCGACATCATGGCCCGCGCCGGGGTCAAGCTGGTGGAGGTGGGCACCACCAACCGCACCCACGCCCGCGATTACGAAGCCGCCATCGGCCCGCGCACCGCGCTGCTGATGCGGGTCCACACCAGCAACTACAGCGTCCAGGGTTTCACCGCCAGCGTCGCCACCCCCGAATTGGCCGCCATTGCCCGCGCCCACCAGGTGCCCCTGCTGGAAGACCTGGGCAGCGGCACCCTGGTGGACCTGACCCGCTGGGGACTGCCCGCCGAGCCGACGGTGCAGCAGGCCCTGCGCGACGGCGCCGACCTGGTCACCTTCAGTGGCGACAAGCTGCTCGGCGGCCCCCAGTGCGGCCTCATCGTTGGCCGGCGCGACCTCATCGAGCGCATCAAGAAGAATCCGCTCAAGCGCGCCCTGCGGGTGGACAAGCTGACCCTGGCCGCCCTGGAGGCGACCCTGGCGCTCTATCGCGATCCGGATCGGCTGGCCGAGCGGCTGCCCAGCCTGCGTCTGCTGTCGCGCCCGGCCGCGGACATCACCGCCCAGGCCGAGCGCCTGCTGCCGACCTTCGCCGCGGTCCTGGGCGATACCTATGCGGTCAGCGTGGAGCCGGCGCTGGGCATGATCGGCAGCGGCGCCCAGCCGGTGGCGCGCCTGCCTGGCGCGGCGCTGTGCTGTCGCCCCCAGGTCAGCAAGCGCC
This sequence comes from uncultured Pseudomonas sp., assembly GCA_963519325.1. Classification (GTDB taxonomy): domain Bacteria; phylum Pseudomonadota; class Gammaproteobacteria; order Pseudomonadales; family Pseudomonadaceae; genus Chryseomonas. The sequence continues at coordinate 4,401 of CAUQPA010000300.1, forward strand.
TGCGTGGGCGTGCCCTGCGGCAGTTGGAAGAAGGGCTGCGCCAGCTACCCATCCCGGTGGTGGGTCGGATCGACGCCGACGCCCTCTGGCTGGACCTGCGCCAGCTCGACGACGAAGCGGCCTTCCTGGCGCAACTGCCGGAGCTGTTGCTGCCAGAGATTCGCTAACGAACGACCCAGCGCTGCCGGGCCCAGTTGCTCAACAGGTCCACGCCCAGCACCAGCACCAGCATGCCGAGGATCACGGTGGCGGCCTGGGCCTCCTGGAACAGGCTGAGGCTGAAATACAGCTGCTGACCCAGGCCGCCCGCACCGACGAAGCCGAGGATGCTGGCCATGCGGATGTTGTTTTCCCAGCGATAGAGCAGGTAGGCCAGCAACTGTGGCCAGACCGCCGGCAGGGTGCCGTAGAGAAAGGCCGTCAGCGCGCCCCCGCCGGCCAGGCGAATGGCTTCGGCGGGCGCCTTGGGGGTGTTTTCCAGGGCTTCGGCGAACAGCCGGCCGAGCACCCCGGCGGTGTGCAGCGCCAGGGCCAGGGTCCCGGCATTGGGGCCGAGACCCGCCGCCAATACCATCAGCGCCGCCCAGACCAGCTCGGGCACGGCGCGCAGGGCATTGAGCAGCAGTCGGGCCAGGGCCAGGGCGGCGAGGCCGAGGCGACCGGCTGCCGGCAGGGCCAGCGACAGTCCGAGCAGCCCGGCGAGCAGGGTGCCCAGGGCCGACATGGCCAGGGTTTCCACCGCGCCGCGGGCCACGGCGGTCAACTGGCCGAGCGAGAAATCGGGTTTGAGGAAGTCGGCGAGAAAGCCGCCCATCTGGCCCAGGGCGCGCGCGCTCAGCAAGTCGCCGAAGGCCGTGCCCAGGTAGCTGGCGGAGGCCAGCAGGGCGATCCCCATCGCCAGCACCGTCAAGGGACCGCGGCCACGGCCCTGGCCGCGTTCCACCTGGCGCAGCAGGCGACTCAGCACATCGGCCAGCAGCACCAGCACCAGGAAGGTCAGCAGCAGGCTGGCCACCTCGCCGCCGGCGAACATGCGCAGCGACAGGTCAACCTGCTGGCCAAGACCGCCCGCGCCGACGAAGCCCATCACCACCGAGGCGCGGATGGCGCACTCCCAGCGATAGACGCTGTAGGAAATCATCTCGCCGGCGGCATTGGGCAGCACGCCGTAGACGAACGCCGGCAGCCGCCCGGCGCCCTGTAGCAGCAGGGCGCGCGCCGGGCGCGGGTCGACCGATTCGAAGATCTCCGCATAGACCTTGCCGAGCATGCCGCCATAGGTGATGGCGATGGCCAGCACCCCGGCGGTGGGGCCCAGGCCCACGGCGCGGACGAACAGCAGCGCCCAGACGATCTCCGGCACGCTGCGC
>CAUQPA010000301.1:0-5762 GCA_963519325.1 uncultured Pseudomonas sp.
GCTGACCGCGCTGGTCAACGGCATGATGCTGCTGCCCTTCATCCTGCTGTTCAGTCCTTCCGGCCACGTGGCCGATCGCTTCGCCAAGGTCCGGGTGCTGCGCCTCGGTGGCTGGGCGGCGGTCGCCATCACCCTCGGCATCACCCTGGCCTACTACGCCGGCTGGTTCGAACTGGCCTTCGCCATGACGCTGCTTTTGGCCATCCAGGCGACCTTCTACTCGCCGGCCAAGTACGGCTACATCAAGGCGCTGTTCGGCAAGCAGCGGCTGGCCGAAGGCAATGGCCTGGTGCAGGCCAACTCCATCATCGCCATCCTCTCCGGCACCGTGGTGTTCACCGCCTTCTTCCAGCTGCACCTGGGCGAAGGCCATGCCACGCCCCACGCCATCCTGCAGGACATCGCCCCGCTGGGCTGGCTGCTAGTGCTCTGCAGCCTGGCCGAGGTGGCGCTGCTCTATCGGCTGCCGCTGCTCGAGGAACCGAGGGCGCAGGTCCCCTTCGACTGGCATGCCTATGTGCGGCTGCGCAGCGCCCGGGACAACCTGGCGGTGATCGGCGCGAATCCGGTGATCCGCCTGTCGATCATAGGGCTGGCGGTGTTCTGGTCGGTGGGCCAGGTGCTGCTGGCGAGCTTTCCGGCCTATGCCAAGGATCACCTGGGCATCGACAACGTGCTGCTGCTGCAGGGCATCCTGGCCTGCGCCGGGATCGGCATCGCCCTGGGCTCGGCGCTGGCCAGCCGGGCCTCGCGCGGGCGCATCGAGACCGGGCTGATCCCGGTGGGCGCCCTGGGCATTGCCCTGGGGCTCTGGTGGCTGCCGGCGCCCAGCGCGGCCTGGGTGCACGCGCTCAATTTCATCTTCATCGGCCTGATGGGCGGCCTGTTCATCGTGCCGCTCAATGCGCTGATCCAGTTCCATGCCCGCGAGGACCAACTGGGTACCGTGCTGGCCGCCAACAACTGGGTGCAGAACGTCGCCATGCTGAGCTTCCTGGTGCTCACCGCGGTGATCGCCCTGCTCGGCCTGGACAGCCGCTGGCTGCTGCTGCTGATCGCCGCCGTGGCGCTGGTCGGTGGCGCCTACACGGTGTGGAAGCTGCCGCAGAGCCTGGTGCGCTTCCTGCTCGGACTGATGGTCACCCGCCACTACCGCATCCAGGTCCAGGGCCTGCAGAACCTGCCGGCCCAGGGCGGCGTACTGCTGCTGGGCAACCACATCAGCTGGGTCGACTGGGCCATGGTGCAGATCGCCAGCCCGCGGCCGGTGCGCTTCGTGATGCTTCGCTCGATCTACGAGCGCTGGTACCTGAAGCCCTTCCTCAAGGCCATGGGCTGCCTGCCCATCGCCCAGGGCAGTGGCGCCGGGGCGGCGCTGGAGCAGGTGGCCGCCTTGCTGCGCGCCGGCGAGGTGGTCTGCCTGTTCCCGGAAGGGGCGATCAGCCGCACCGGCCAGCTCGGCGAATTCCGGCGCGGCTACGAAAAGGCCTGCGAGCAGGTCGGTCCCGAGGTGCGGATCGTGCCCTTCTACCTGCGTGGGCTCTGGGGCAGCCAGTTCTCGCGCTCCTCGAGCAAGCTCAAGGAGCTGCGCGACAGTCCGCTGCACCGCGAGGTGGTGGTGGCCTTCGGCAAGGCACTGGCCAAGGACACCCCGGCCGATGTGCTCAAGCGGCGCATCTTCGAGTTGTCGATCCGCTCCTGGCAGCGCTACATGCAGAGCCTGCCGTCCCTGGCCGACGCCTGGGTCGCCAGCGTCAAGCGGCGGCCCGGTGGCCTGGCGCTGGTGGACGACCTCGGTGCGCCGCTCAAGGCCGCCCAGGCACTCACCGGTGCCGCCTGCCTGGCGCGATGCATGCGTCGATGTCCCGAGGCCAATCTCGGGCTGCTGCTGCCCACCAGCAGCGGTGGCATGCTGGCCAACATGGCGGTGCTGCTGGCCGGCAGGACGCTGGTCAATCTCAACTACACCGCGACCCCCGAGGCGCTGCGCTCGGGGCTGGACCAGGCGGGGATCCGCACCGTCTACACTTCCAGCCGCTTTCTCGAGCGCCTGCGCAAACGCGGCCTGCCGGTGGACGAGCTACTCGCCGGACGCGAGGTGGTGGATCTGGAGGCGCTCCGCGCCGGCATCGGCAAGGCCGAGCTGGTCGCCACCTGGCTGGCGGTGCGGCTGCTGCCCACCGCTATGCTGCAGGTGCTGGTGAGTCGCGCCCATGATCCCGAGGCCATCGCCGCCATCCTGTTCTCCAGTGGCAGCGAGGGTACGCCCAAGGGGGTGATGCTCAGCCATCGCAACATCATGGCCAATCTCAAGCAGACCTCGGACGTGCTCAACACCCAGGACGACGACGTCTTCATGGCCTCATTGCCGCTGTTCCACGCCTTCGGCCTCACCGTCACCCAGTTCCTGCCGCTGATCGAGGGCCTGCCGGTGACCTGCCAGGCCGATCCGACCGACGTGGCCGGCATCGCCAAGGCGGTGGCCACCCATCGCGCCACGGTGCTCTGTGGCACCTCGACCTTCCTGCGCCTGTTCGTGCGCAACGCCAAGGTGCATCCGCTGATGCTGGAAAGCCTGCGTATCGTGGTGGCCGGCGCCGAGCGCCTCGACCCGACGGTGCGCGAGGCCTTCAAGCTCAAGTTCAACCAGGACATCTACGAGGGCTATGGCGCCACCGAGACCGCGCCGGTGGCCTCGGTCAACCTGCCGGACGCCCTGGACGTCAATTACCTGCAGGTGCAGCGCGGCGGCAAGCTGGGCACCGTGGGCATGCCGTTGCCAGGGACCGGCTTCAAGATCGTCGATCCGCAAAGCTTCGTCGAACTGCCCAGCGGTGAGGCGGGCATGGTGCTGATCGGCGGGCCGCAGCTGATGCAGGGCTACCTGAACGATCCCGAGCGCACCGCCAAGGCCATCCGCGAAATCGAGGGCGAACGCTGGTACGTGACCGGCGACCAGGGTCGCCTGGACGAGGACGGCTTCCTCACCATCGTCGACCGCTATTCGCGCTTCGCCAAGATCGGCGGCGAGATGGTCAGCCTGGGCGCCGTGGAGCAGGCCCTGGGGCGGGCGGTGGCTAATCCGGAGATCGAGGTGCTGGCGGTCAACCTGCCGGATGCCAGGAAAGGCGAGCGCATTGTGGTGCTGCACACCGGCACGCTGGACAGCGCGGCGGTGGAAAAGACGCTGCTGGCCCAGGGGGTGGGCGGATTGCTGTTGCCCTCCGCCTGGCTGGCGGTGGACGCCTTGCCGAAACTGGGCACCGGCAAGGCGGACGTGGCCGGTGCGAAGCGGCTGGCACAGGAGCAACTGGCGGAGGAGGTGTCTAGCTGAGGCAATAGATCACAGGACTGTCGTCGGAAGAGCTCTAAAGCCTGGCGCGGTCCTGCCGATCATGAGGGGGCTATCCATCTTTTCGAGGTGTCCCCCGGTGAAGCTACGCTCTCTCAACATCGCCCCCCGCGCGCTGGTCGCCTTTGGCTTCTTCGCCCTGCTGGTCATAGGGCTCGGCCTGTTCTCCCTTGGCCAGAATCGCATCATCAAGGAGAGCGAAGAGCAGATCATCGGCAACGTGATTCCGAGCGTGCAGACCATCGGCCAGATCCGCGCCGACCTGTTGAGCCTGCGCATGCATAACCAGGGCCTGATGCTGGCCTCCTCCAATGCCGAGACCCAGGCCGTGCACAAGAGCCTCGACGAGGGCAAGGTCACCCTGGAAAAGCACGTGCGCCAGTTCGAGACGCTGCTGATCACCGATAAGGGGCGCGAAGCCTATGCGCGGCTGACGGCCCAGCTGGCCACCTACCTGAACAACCAGGCGCGTTACCTGAAGGCCCTGGACGACCAGAACGACGCCGAGCTGCTCAAGCTCACCGGCCAGGATGGCGAGATGGCCCGCAGTGGCGACGCCCTGAGCGCGACCGTCACCGAGCTCGCCGCGCTGGTCGACGGCAAGGTCGTGCGCCTCGCCGCGGCGTCCACCGACAGCTACCGCACCGCCATCACCATCACCGTGGTTGCCATGCTGGCGGCCCTGGCCGGCACCCTGTTGCTGGCCTGGCGCTTCACCCGCAGTCTCACCGGGCCGCTGGCCAAGGCGTTGGCGGTGGCCGAGCGCATCGCCAGCAACGATCTCAGCCGTCCGGTCGAACAGGATGGCCGCGACGAGCCCGGCCGCCTGCTGGCCGCCATGGCGCGCATGCAGGACAACCTGCGCGGCACCCTGGAGCGGCTGAACCTGTCTTCCAACACCCTGGCCTCCACCTCCGAGGAGTTGTCGACGGTGACCGCCAGCGGTCTGCGTGGCATCCAGCGGCAGAACGACGAGCTGGCCCAGGCCGCCACCGCGGTCAACCAGATGACCGTCGCCGTGGAGGAGGTGGCCCGCAACGCCGCCGCCGCCAGCGCCGCCGCCCAGGACAGCCGTGTCTCGGCCGACCTTGGCCAGCACCGGGTCGAGGAGACCCTGCAGACCATCCATGCGCTGCACGCCGCGGTGGCCACCAGCGGTACCGAGATCGACGGCCTGGCCGGCCAGGTCCAGCGCATCAGCGGCGTGCTCGACGTTATCCGCGGCATCGCCGAGCAGACCAACCTGCTGGCGCTCAACGCCGCCATCGAAGCCGCCCGCGCCGGCGAGGCGGGGCGTGGCTTCGCAGTGGTCGCCGACGAGGTGCGTGCCCTGGCCGCCCGCACCCAGCAGTCCACCGGCGAGATCGAAGACATGATCGGCGCCATCCAGGGCGGGGCGGGCAAGGCGGTGAACGCCATGGCCACCAGCAACCAGCAGGCCAGTGCCTGCCTGGAGGTCGCCGCCGCCGCCGGTGAGGCCCTGGCCGAGATCGGCCGCAACATCGTGCAGATCACCGAGCGCAACCTGAGCATTTCCGCCGCCACCGAGGAGCAGGCCCAGGTGGCCCGCGAGGTGGACCGCAACCTCACCAGCATCCGCGACCTGTCCACCCAGAACGCCGCGGGCGCCGGGCAGACCGCCGCCGCCAGCAACGACCTGGCGCGTCTCGCCGGTGACCTGAACGGCGCGGTGCAGCAGTTCCGACTGTGACCCCGGGGCCGGGCTAGCGGGCGATGTCCTCCAGCGTCCGGTTACGGGTGCGCGGACCGAACAGGCCGATGGTCAGCACCACGATCAGCATGCTGGCGACGATGAACGCTAGCACGCCGGGCGTACCCAGGCGCTCCAGCAGAGCGCCGATCAGCAGGCTGCTGAAGACCGTGGATAGCCGGCTGAAGGAATAGCAGAAGCCCACCGCCCGGGCGCGGATGGCGGTGGGAAACAGCTCGGCCTGGTAGGAATGGAAGGCGAAGGTCAGCCAGGCGTTGCAGAAGGTGATGCCCACGCCGCAGAGAATCAGCCCCACGGCGCCCTGCTGCAGGGCGAAGAGGCTGCCGAACGCCACGGTACCCAGGGCGGAACCGACGATCTGCCACTTGTTCTCGAATCGGTTGGCCACGCGCACGAACAACAGCGGGCCCAGCGGATAGGCGAGGGTGATGACGAAGGCGTAGCCCAGGCTGTGGGTCAGGCTCACGCCCTGCCCGGAGAGCAGTGCCGGCAGCCAGTTGCCGAAGCCGAAGAAGCCGATGGCCTGGAACAGGTTGAAGACGATCAGCATCAGGACCCGTCGCCGGTAGGGCGGTCGCCAGAGCGCGGCGAAGCCGGCGGCCACCGGGCGTTCCAGCGGCGTCTCCTGGGGCGCGGGCAGCGGCTGGCCGCTATCGGCGCGGCAGGCTGCCTCCAGAC
>CAUQPA010000302.1:0-5758 GCA_963519325.1 uncultured Pseudomonas sp.
GCAGATGTGCTACAACACCCAGAACCTGGTGGGCACCGGCTGCTACGAGCGTGACGGCGGCCTGTCCGGCTTCGGTCGCGAGATCGTCGCCGAGATGAACCGCGTCGGCATCATGTGCGACCTCTCCCACGTCGGCTCCAAGACCAGCGAGGAAGTCATCCTCGAGTCCAAGAAGCCGGTCTGCTACTCCCACTGCCTGCCGTCCGGCCTGAAAGAGCATCCGCGCAACAAGTCGGACGCAGAGCTCAAGTTCATCGCCGACCACGGCGGCTTCGTCGGCGTGACCATGTTCGCCCCCTTCCTGGCCAAGGGCATCGATTCGACCATCGACGACTACGCCGAGGCCATCGAGTACGTGATGAACCTGGTCGGCGAAGACTCCATCGGCATCGGCACCGACTTCACCCAGGGCCATGGCCACGACTTCTTCGAGTGGCTGACCCACGACAAGGGCTACGCCCGCCGCCTGACCAACTTCGGCAAGATCGTCAACCCGCTGGGCATCCGTACCGTGGGCGAGTTCCCCAACCTGACCGAGACCCTGCTCAAGCGCGGCATGCCCGAGCGCACCGTGCGCAAGGTCATGGGCGAGAACTGGATGAGAATCCTCGGCGAAGTCTGGGGCGAATAGTGAATACCTCCGGAGCCTACTGCGCACACCGCTAGCGGCGTCGCGTCCTCGCGCCAGGTTCGCCGTACCTCGGTACTGCTCTCACCAGGCGCTGCGGGGCTCCTTGCCAGCGGCGCGCTCGCTACGGCTCCACAGGCATTCACCCACACCTTTTTTTAGATACGTACTAGCGAATCGGAGCTCCACACATGGCCAGCCACGCCCCCGAAATGCCCATCCAGGTCGACGACGAAACCGGCGTCTGGACCACCGACGCCCTGCCGATGCTGTACGTACCCCGGCACTTCTTCGTCAACAACCACATGGGTATCGAAGAAGTCCTGGGCGCCGACCAATACGCCGAGATCCTCTACAAGGCCGGCTACAAGTCCGCCTGGCACTGGTGCGAGAAGGAAGCCGAGTGCCATGGCATCCACGGCGCCGCGGTGTTCGAGCACTACATGAAGCGCCTGTCGCAGCGCGGCTGGGGCCTGTTCGAGACCCAGAAGCTCGACCTAGAAACCGGTCACGCCGAGGTCAAGCTCAAGCACTCCGCCTTCGTCTACGTCTACGGCAAGGTCAACCGCAAGGTGGACTACATGTTCACCGGCTGGTTCTCCGGCGCCATCGACCAGATCCTGGCCGCCAAGGGCAGTGCCATCCGTACCGTCACCGTGCAGGAATACAGCGGCTCCGAAGAGGGCCATGACGACGGCCTGTTCGTCACCCGCCCGCTGTAAAGACAGCCCGTAGGAGGACCGCGGCCCGGCCGTGTCCTCCTCAGCGACACCCAGAGCAAGAGCGTGGCCCAGACCACGCACCAGCCGATCGAGGAGAAGGTCATGGCCTTCGAAGCAATGTTCCAGCCGATCCAGATCGGCAAGCTCACCATCCGCAACCGCGTACTCTCCACGGCCCACGCCGAGGTCTATGCCACCGACGGCGGCATGACCACCGAGAGATACGTCAAGTATTACGAAGAGAAGGCCAAGGGCGGCATCGGCCTGGCCATCTGCGGCGGTTCCTCGGTGGTCGCCATCGACAGCCCCCAGCACTGGTGGAGTTCGGTCAACCTCTCCACCGACCGCATCATCCCGCACTTCCAGAATCTGGCCGACGCCATGCACAAGCACGGCGCCAAGATCATGATCCAGATCACCCACATGGGTCGCCGTTCGCGCTGGGATGGCGGCCACTGGCCGACCCTGATGTCGCCGTCGGGCATCCGCGAGCCCGTGCACCGCGCCACCTGCAAGACCATCGAGCCGGAAGAGATCTGGCGGGTGATCGGCAACTTCGCGCAGGCTGCCCGTCGCGCCAAGGCCGGCGGCCTGGACGGCGTCGAGCTGTCCGCCGTGCACCAGCACATGATCGACCAGTTCTGGTCGCCGCGCGTCAACAAGCGTACCGACGAATGGGGCGGCAGCTTCGAGAACCGCATGAGATTCGGCATGGAGGTGCTCAAGGCCGTGCGCGCCGAGGTCGGTGACGACTTCTGCGTGGGCATGCGCATCACCGGCGACGAGTTCCACCCCGATGGCCTGTCCCACGACGACATGAAGCAGATCGCCAAGTACTACAGCGACACCGGCATGCTCGACTTCATCGGCGTGGTCGGCTCGGGCTGCGATACCCACAACACCCTGGCCAACGTCATCCCCAACATGACCTATCCGCCGGAGCCCTTCCTGCACCTGGCCGCGGGCATCAAGGAAGTGGTCAACGTTCCGGTACTGCACGCCCAGAACATCAAGGACCCCAACCAGGCCACCCGGATTCTCGAGGGCGGTTACGTCGACATGGTCGGCATGACTCGCGCCCACATCGCCGACCCGCACCTTATCACCAAGATCAAGATGGGCCAGGTCGACCAGATCCGCCAGTGCGTCGGCGCCAACTACTGCATCGACCGCCAGTACAACGGCCTGGACGTGCTGTGCATCCAGAACGCCGCCACCAGCCGCGAATACATGGGCCTGCCGCACATCATCGAGAAGTCCACCGGGCCCAAGCGCAAGGTGGTCATCGTCGGCGGCGGCCCGGCCGGCATGGAGGCCGCGCGCGTCTCGGCCGAGCGCGGCCATGACGTCACCCTGTTCGAGAAGCAGGAGCAGCTCGGCGGCCAGATCACCCTGGCCTCCCGCGCCCCGCAACGCGACCAGATCGCCGGCATCACCCGCTGGTACCAGCTGGAACTGGCGCGCCTGGGCATCGACCTGCGGCTGGGCACCGCCGCCGATCCGGCGACCATCCTCGACCTGCGCCCGGACATCGTCATCCTGGCCAACGGCGGCCATCCCTTCCTGGAGCAGGTCGACCACTGGCATGCCGCCGACGGCCTGGTCGTCAGCAGCTGGGACATCCTCTCGGGCAAGGTCGAGCCGGGCAAGAACGTGCTGGTCTACGACACCATCTGCGAATTCACCGGCATGTCGGTGGCCGACTACCTGGCCGACAAGGGCGCCCAGGTCGAGATCGTCACCGACGACATCAAGCCGGGCGTGGCCATCGGCGGGACCACCTTCCCGACCTACTACCGCAGCCTCTATCCCAAGGAAGTGATCATGACCGGCGACATGATGCTGGAAAAGGTCTACGCCGAGGGCGACAAGAAGGTCGCGGTGCTGGAGAACGAATACACCGGTGCCCGTGAAGAACGGGTGGTCGACCAGATCGTCATCGAGAACGGCGTACGCCCGGACGAGGGTCTCTACTACGCCCTCAAGGAAGACTCGCGCAACAAGGGCCAGATGGACATCGAGGCGCTGTTCGCCATCGAGCCGCAGCCGGCGTTGAACGAGTCCGGCAACGGCTACCTGCTCTACCGGATCGGCGATTGCGTGGCCCAGCGCAACACCCACGCCGCCATCTACGACGCCCTGCGCCTGTGCAAGGACTTCTAAGACACGCCCCGTGAGGGTTCGCAACGTCCGGTCGGCACGGACAGCCCCCTCTCCCTGAGGGAGAGGGCGGGGGTGAGGGGCCCCAGCTGACGCCTTGGCGTGAATGCGGGCTCCCCATCTCGGCTTTCTCCCCAGGGAGAGGAGGTGATCCGCCGCCACCCGAGGTCCCGTAGGGAGACCCGCAATGCTCAGTACCATCCTCCCCATCCTGCTCTTCGCCGCCCTGGCCCTCACCGTGATCGGTGCCGTGCGCCGCTTCAGCCTCTGGCGACAGGGCCGTCCGGCCGAGGTCGACTGGGTCGGCGGGCTGCTGAAGATGCCGCGCCGCTACCTGGTGGATCTGCACCACGTGGTCGACCGCGACAAGTACATCTCCAAGACCCACGTGGCCACCGCCGGCGGTTTCGTCCTGGCGGCGCTCTTGGCCATCCTGGTGCATGGCTTCGGCCTGCACAGCCGCATCCTCGGCTGGGCGCTGCTGGCGGCCACCGCCTGCATGTTCACCGGCGCCCTGTTCGTCGCCAAGCGCCGTCGCAACCCGCCGGCGCGGCTGTCCAAGGGCCCCTGGATGCGCCTGCCGAAGAGCCTGCTGGCCTTCGCCGCGAGCTTCTTCATCGCCACCCTGCCGGTCGCCGGCATCCTGCCGCCGGACTTCGGTGGCTGGATTCTCGCCGCTGTCCTCGCGGTCGGCGTGGCCTGGGGCGTGTCCGAGCTGTTCCTCGGCATGACCTGGGGCGGCCCCATCAAGCACGCCTTTGCCGGTGCCCTGCACCTGGCCTGGCACCGCCGCGCCGAGCGCTTCAGCACCCCGCACAATGCCAGCGCCGCGCGCTCCAGTGGTCTCAAGGCGCTGGACCTGCACGATCCCCAGGCGCCACTGGGCGTGGAAAAGCCCGCCGACTTCACCTGGAACCAGCTGCTCGGCTTCGACGCCTGCGTCCAGTGTGGTCGCTGCGAAGCCATGTGCCCGGCCTTCGCCGCAGGCCAGCCGCTCAACCCCAAGAAGCTGATCCAGGACATGGTGGTCGGCCTCAAGGGCGGCAGCGATGCCCGCTACTTCGGCTCGCCTTACCCGGGCAAGCCGGTCGGCGAGCATGCCGGTGGGCCGCACCTGCCGATCGTAGCGCGTCAGGGCAAGGCCCTGGTGGACGCCGAGACCCTCTGGTCCTGCACCACCTGCCGTGCCTGCGTCGAGGAATGCCCGATGATGATCGAGCACGTCGATGCCATCGTCGACATGCGCCGGCACCTGACCCTGGAGCGCGGCGAGACGCCGAACAAGGGCGCCGAGGTACTGGAAAACCTCATCGCCACCGACAACCCCGGCGGCTTCGCCCCCGGTGGCCGCCTGAACTGGGCCGCGGACCTGGATCTGCCGCTGATGAAGGACAAGGGCCAGGCCGAGGTGCTGTTCTGGGTCGGCGACGGCGCCTTCGACATGCGCAACCAGCGCACCCTGCGCGCCTTCGTCAAGGTGCTCAAGGCGGCCAAGGTGGACTTTGCCGTGCTCGGCCTGGAGGAGCGCGACAGCGGTGACGTGGCCCGTCGCCTGGGCGACGAGGCGACCTTCCAGCAACTGGCCAGGCGCAACATCGAGACCCTGAGCCAATATCGCTTCCAGACCATCGTCTCCTGCGATCCGCACAGCTTCCATGTGCTCAAGAACGAATACGGCGCCCTGGGTGGCAACTACCAGGTGCAGCACCACAGCACCTTCATCGAGACCCTGCTCAGTCGCGGCACCCTGCACCTCGGGCAGCACGCCCTGGCCGAGCAGGGCGCCACCATCACCTATCACGATCCCTGCTACCTGGGCCGCTATAACGGTGAGTACGAGGCCCCGCGCGCGGTGCTCAAGGCGCTGGGCATCGCGGTCAAGGAGATGGAGCGTTCCGGCTTCCGCTCGCGCTGCTGCGGCGGTGGCGGCGGCGCCCCCATCACCGACATCCCCGGCAAGCAGCGGATCCCCGACATGCGCATGGCCGATATCAAGGAAACCGGCGCCGAGCTGGTGGCCGTGGGCTGTCCCCAGTGCACCCTGATGCTGGAAGGCGTGGTCGCCCCGCGCCCGGAGATCAAGGACATCGCCGAGCTGGTGGCCGAGGCCATCGTCGAAGCGCCTGTCGAAAGCAAGCCGGCCGCGACTCGGCGGCCGGTGGCGGAGGCCTTGTCGTGAGTGCGGTGTATGGCCCCCTCACCCTAGCCCTAAACCCGAGGGGCGAGGGGATGATCGTGTATAGTATAA
>CAUQPA010000303.1:0-5719 GCA_963519325.1 uncultured Pseudomonas sp.
CCTACAAGGCCTTCCGCGAGGCGCTGATCGAGGCAGGGCAGATCATCGCACGGGACAAGGCCGCCGCCGCCCGCACCTACGTGAAGGTGGAGAACTCCAGGCTCGATCCGGCGCTGATCCAGAAGATCATCGAGAGCCCCGAGGTCAACTTCGACACCGCGCCGCAGAACACCCTGAAGCTGGCGGAATTCATGTACCGCATCGGTGCCATCCGCAACCAGCCCAGCTCCTGGCAGGACTACTTCTTCGTCGACACGCCCGACCAGAAGGGCAGCTGATCCTTTTCCCTACGGGTTCCACCGGACCACCGGACGAGCCCTCGACACCTCGAGGTCTCCCCATGGCTATTCCCCCGATTTTCCAGCGCCTGGCGCTGCTCCTGGCGAGCGGTGCCCTGGCGCTGTCCGCCCAGGCCGCCGACTCCCAGAAGATTCGCCTCGGCATCAACGACAGTCCGCAGAACGCCGCCCTGGAGCGCGCCGCCGAAGTCGCCCGGGAACAGGGCGTGGAGGTGGAGATCGTCGCCTTCAGTGACTGGAACACCCCGAACCTGGCGCTCGCCCACGGCGATATCGACGTAAACTACTTCCAGCACCAGCCGTTCCTGGAGAACGCCAACGCCCAGAATGGCTATGGCCTGGTGCCCATCGCCTATGGCGTGGAGAACAAGGTCGGCCTCTATTCCAAGCGGGTGAAGAGCTTCGCCGAGGTGCCGGACGGCGCCACCGTGGCGGTGGCCGACGATCCGGTCAACCAGGGGCGCGGACTGCAGCTCTATGCTCGCGCCGGCCTGATCCAGCTCAAGCCCGACGCCGGGCCCAAGGCCAGCCTGCAGGACATCGTCGCCAATCCCAAGCACCTGAAATTCATCGAGCTGCCCGGTCCGCAGCTGGCGCGGGTGCTGGACGACGTGACCCTGGCGCAGAGCTATCCCTCGCACATCCTCGCCGCTGGCACCACGGATCCGGGCAGCGCCCTGCTGTTCAGCGACGACGAGGCCAATGGTCACCTCTATGCCCTCCGGTTCGTGACCCAGCCGGCCAAGGCCAAGGATCCGGCGATCCTTACCTTCATCCAGGTATTCCAGAACGATCCGCGGGTGCGCGAGGCCATCGCCAAGGCCTATGGCAATCCGCAGCTCTACAGCCTGGCCTGGCTGAACCGCCAAGAGGCCGCACGATGAGCAACGCCGTGCGGAAAACACCGGAGCCGCAAACGCCGGCCGAACCCCAGGCCGTCGCAGCCCGGGAGCACCTGCGCCTCAGCGGGGTGCAGAAGGTCTATACCGGCGGCGCGGTGCCGGTGACCGCCCTGGCGGACATCGACCTGTCCATCGCTCGCGGCGAGATCTTCGGCATCATCGGCCGCAGCGGTGCCGGCAAGTCCAGCCTGATCCGCACCCTCAATCGCCTGGAGGACGTCAGTGCCGGACAGGTACTGATCGACGGCGTCGACATCGGCACCCTGGGCGGCAGTCAGCTGGTAGCGCTGCGCCGCCGTATCGGCATGATCTTCCAGCACTTCAACCTGCTGGCTTCCCAGACGGTACTGGAGAATCTGGCCCTGCCGCTAAAGGCGGCCGGATTTCGCCGTGACCAGATCGAAGCGCGTGCCCGGGAACTGCTGGAGCTGGTGGGCCTGCAGGGCAAGGAGCAGGTCTACCCCTCGCGCCTGTCCGGGGGCCAGAAGCAGCGAGTGGGCATCGCCCGCGCCCTGATGCTCAAACCCGAGATCTTGCTGTGCGACGAGGCCACCTCGGCGCTGGATCCGGAGACCACCCAGTCGATCCTGGCGCTGCTGCAGGACATCAATCGCCGCCTGGGTCTGACCATCGTGCTCATCACCCACGAAATGGCGGTGATCCGCCAGATCTGCGACCGGGTGGTGGTGCTGGAGCATGGCCGTATCGTCGAACAGGGGCCGGTGTGGCAGCTGTTCGGTGCGCCCCGGGCCGAAGCCACCCAGGCGCTGTTGGCCCCGCTGGCCGCGCAGTTGCCGGCGGACCTCGCCCGGCAGCTCGGCACCAGCCGCCAGCCGGGTGCCCGGGCGGTGTTGGAACTCCACTACGACGGCCAGGGCGTGGAGCCCGACTTCCAGGCGCTGGGCCAGGCCCTCGGCGCGCCGGTGGAGCTGCTGCACGGCGGCATCGACCGGATCCAGGGCCATGCCCTGGGCCGCTTGCTGGTGGCCACCAGTGCGCCCGAGCGGCGCCTGGCCACCTTCCTGGGCCAGGATGGGCTGTTCGCCCGGGCGGAGGTGCTGGGTTATGTCTGAGTTCATGCTCAAGGCGCTGTGGAAGGCCTTCCTCGATACCCTGACCATGGTCAGCGTGTCGGCGGCCATCGTCTGGTTCGCCGGCATCGCCCTGGCGGTGGTGCTGGTCACCACCGGACGGGGCGCCATCTTCGCCGCGCCCACGCTCAACCGGGTGCTGGGCACGCTGATCAACGCCTTTCGCGCCACGCCCTTCATCATCCTGCTGGTGGCGCTGATCCCGCTGACGCGGCTGATCACCGGCACCACCATCGGCGTCTGGGCAGCGGTGGTGCCTATTACCCTCAGCGCCACGCCCTTCTTCGCCCGCATCGCCGAGGTCAGCCTGCGCGAAGTCGGCGGCGGGGTGATAGAAGCGGCCCAGGCGCTGGGTTGCGAGCGGCGCCACATCGTCTTCAACGTGCTCCTGCCCGAGGCTCTGCCGGGGATCATCGGTGGCTTCACCGTGACCCTGGTGGCCATGATCGGCGCCTCGGCCATGGCCGGTGCCATAGGCGCCGGTGGCCTCGGCGACCTGGCGATCCGCTACGGCTACCAACGCTACGACACCCAGGTGATGGCCGTGGTGATCGCCATCCTAGTGGTGCTGGTGTGCGGTATCCAGTTCATCGGCGACCGCTACGTGCGGCACCTGCGGGCGCGTTAGCGCCGGTTATCCAGTTCTCTTCCTACGACGCCTGGAGCGGCCCTTGGCCCTCCAGGCGTCGTCGTTTCCACCTGCGGGCAGTCTTCGAGGAAAAGCCCGTTTCAGAGCGTTCGGCCACTGTTGCAGTGCAGACAGCGGAGCAACAGCTGCTTCGGTGAAAACAGCCAGGGGTTAGCGTTGTAGTGGTGTAACTAACTGATAAATAAAGATTAATCGGATTGGTCCGGTTCTTGATACGGCCAGGTATATCACTATCCCGACCGCCTGCTGTGGCGGCGTCATTTGGAGGAATCAACCTTGTCCCAAGCACCCGTCAAATTCGCCTATTGGGTTCCCAACGTCAGCGGCGGCCTGGTCGTCAGCAACATCGAGCAGCGCACCCACTGGGGGATCGACTACAACCGCAAGCTGGCCCAGCTCGCCGAGCAGGCCGGTTTCGACTACGCCCTGACGCAGATCCGCTTCACCGCCGGCTATGGCGCCGAGTACCAGCACGAATCCGTGGCCTTCAGCCATGCGCTGCTGGCGGCCACCGAGCGGCTCAAGGTAATCGCCGCCATCCTGCCGGGCCCCTGGAATCCGGCACTGGCCGCCAAGCAGCTGGCGACCATCGACCAGCTCACCAATGGCCGCATCGCCATCAACCTGGTGTCCGGCTGGTTCAAGGGCGAATTCCACGGCATCGGCGAGCCCTGGCTGGAGCACGACGAGCGCTATCGCCGTTCCGAGGAATTCATCCGCGCTCTCAAGGGCATCTGGACCCAGGACAACTTCACCTTCGCCGGTGACTTCTATCGCTTCCGCGACTACACCCTGAAGCCCAAGCCGCTGCAGCAGCCGCACCCGGAGATCTTCCAGGGCGGCAGTTCGCGGGCGGCGCGGGACATGGCGGCGCGGGTCTCGGATTGGTACTTCACCAATGGAGGCACCCGCGAGGACATCCGCGCCCAGGTGCAAGACCTGCGCGCCAAGGCGGCGGCCGAGGGGCGCGAGGTCAAGATCGGGGTCAATGCCTTCATCATCGCCCGCGACACCGAGGCCGAGGCGCGCGAGGTACTGCAGGATATCGTCGCCCAGGCCAATCCCGAGGCGGTCAAGGCCTTCGGTGATGCCGCGCGCCAGGCCGGTGCCGCCAGCCCGGAAGGCAAGGGCAACTGGGCCAATTCCAGCTTCGAGGACCTGGTGCAGTACAACGATGGCTTCAAGCCCAACCTGATCGGCACCCCCGAGCAGATCGCCGAACGCATCGTGGCGCTCAAGGCGGAGGGCGTGGACCTGGTGCTGGCCGGCTTCCTGCACTTCCAGGAGGAGGTGGAGTACTTCGGTAAGCGGGTGCTGCCGCTGGTGCGCGAGCTGGAAGCCCGGGCCGCGGCCCAGGCGGCGGCCTAGAAGATGGGGGCGAGCCTGGCCATGGCGACCTCAACGGCGCCGGTATTGCTGGAGGTCAGCGACCTGGCGCTGGCCTTCGGCGGGGTGACGGCCTTCACTGGGGTCGGCTTCCAGGTGCGTGAGGGCGAGATCTGCGCCCTCATCGGGCCCAATGGCGCCGGCAAGAGTTCGCTGCTCAACGTGATCAACGGACTCTACCGGCCGCAGCAGGGCAGGGTACTGCTGGCCGGTAGCGGCAAGACCTTGCGGCGGCCCCAGGCCGCGGCCCATGCCGGCGTCGCCCGGACCTTCCAGAACCTGGCGCTGTTCAAGGGCATGAGCGTGCTGGACAACGTGCTCACCGGACGCGGCCGCCATCGACGGGCCTCCTGGCCGGAACAGGTGTTCGCCCTCGGCCGGGCGCCGGCGGAGGAGCGGGCGCAGCGAGCGGTGGCCGAATGGGCGCTGGATTTCCTGCACCTCGGCCCCTGGCGCGAGACCCCCGTGGGCCGCTTGCCCTATGGCCTGCAGAAGCGGGTGGAGCTGGCCCGGGCGCTGGCTGCCGAGCCACGACTGCTGCTGCTCGATGAGCCCATGGCCGGGATGAACGCAGGCGAGAAGCAGGAACTGAGCGGCTACATCCAGGCCATCAACCGCGAGCAGGGCGTCACTGTGGTGCTCATCGAGCACGACATCCAGGTGGTGATGCAGCTGGCGGATCACGTGGTGGTGCTGGACTACGGTCGCCTCATCGCCGACGGCGCACCCGCCGCGGTGCGGCAGGACCCGGCGGTGATAGCCGCTTACCTGGGCACTCGTCACTAGGGAATACCTACGCCACAGGGAGAAGACCATGGCGTTTTTCTTGGAAGTCTTGCTCGGCGGCCTGCTCGCCGGGGTGATGTATGCCTTGGTGGCGCTGGGCTTCGTGCTCATCTACCGGGCTTCGGGCGTGTTCAATTTCGCCCAGGGCGCCATGCTGCTGTTCGCCGCCCTGACCTACGTCAGCCTGGTGGAGCGTGGCCTGCCCGGTTGGCTGGCGCTGCTGGTCACGGTGGGCGTCATGATCCTGCTGGCCGTGGCGGTGGAGCGCACGGTGCTGCGGCCGCTGGTGAATCGCTCGCCGCTGGTGCTGTTCATGGCCACCCTGGGGCTGGCCTATTTCATCGAGGGCGCGGCCCAGGCGCTGTGGGGCGCCCAGGTACATGGCCTGGACCTGGGCATCGAGGACAGTCCGCTGGAAGTGGGCGACCTGCTGCTGTCGTCCTTCGATCTGTTCGCCGCGGCGGTGGCGGCGCTGCTGGTGGTGGGCCTGTCGCTGCTGTTCGAACGGACGCGGTTGGGTATCTCGCTGCGCGCCGTGGCCGACGATCCCCTGGCGGCCCAGGCGGTGGGTATCCGCCTGCCGCGGATCTGGGCACTGGTGTGGGC
>CAUQPA010000304.1:0-5718 GCA_963519325.1 uncultured Pseudomonas sp.
CTGCAGGGTGGCGCGGATCTCCGCGGCGAAGGCCAGGGTGAGGGTGCCTGCGGGGCGGTGATCGGCCAGCAGCAGATAGCTGGTGAAGCGGATCGCCGGCCGGAAAGGGCGCATTTCCAGTCCGGCGTGCAGGTAATCCAACGCCACCAGCGGACTGACGATACTGACGCCCAGACCCAGGCCGACCATGGCGCAGATGGTGGCGGCATAGGGCGTCTCCAGGTTCAGTCGGCGCCGCTCGATCGGTTCCTGGAAATGGCGGTCGATGCGCGTACGGGTGCTGTCGCCCGGCACCAGCGAGATGAATTCCTCGCCGGCCAAATCCGCCGGTGTCACCTCGCCGAGTTGGCTCAGGCGATGTCCGCGCGGGAAGACGCAGACCCCGGGTACGTCGCTGAGCAACTCCGCCGCCACGCCGGGTAGCTGCTCACCCACATAGGAGGCCAGGCCCAGGTCGCAGAACTGGGAGGCCGCCCAGTGCGCCACCGTGGGGGAGTCGCTGGTGTGGATGGTGATGGCCACTTGCGGGTGCCGCTCGCGAAAGCGTTGCACCACCCGCGGCAGCAGGGTGAGCGACAGCGAAGGCACCGCGGCAAGGCGCAGCCGTCCGGTGCCGCCCTGGGCGATGGCGCGGGCCGAGGCTTGCAGGCTGCCCAGGCCGACGAAGGCGCGCTCCACGTCGCGGAACAGCGCCGTGCCCTCCTCGGTGGGCAGCAGGCGTCCAGCGATACGCTCGAACAGCCGGAAACCGCAGCTGCGCTCCAATTGGGCGATGAGCCGGCTGATGTTGGGTTGCGAGGTATGCAGGGCCTCGGCGGCTGCGGTCATGGAGCCAGACAGCATCGTCGCGCGAAAGGCTTCCACCTGTTTCATGTTCATCCGCTCACCCCATATCAGATCCGTATGGCTGCCTAGCGTATTGGCATTTGCCAGCATGACGCCATAAGTCTTACAAAAGACCCAAGGCGCAATGAACGCCAGCCACAGACGACCCCTGCTGCACCCTTCGATCTGCCCTCGTAGCCCTGCCGCCGGCCACCAGCCCGGCGGCTGTCACCGCTTTTCTAGGAGGCAACATGTCGTATCACGCGTTTACCGGTGCCGTCCTGGCGCTGGGTCTGGCCAGCCTGGTACAGGCTGCAACCTTGCCCCCCGTACCGCCCGCCCTCACCGAAGCCGGTACGTTGCGCGCCGGGGTGCGTTGCGACCAGCCACCCTATGGCTACCAGGACAGCAATGGCGACTTCGCCGGCGTCGAAGTGGAGATGTCCCGGCAGATCGCCGAGTGGGCATTGGGCTCGCGGGACAAGGTGAGCTTCACCTGCGTCACCGCCGAGAATCGGGTACCGCAATTGCTCGGCCGCAAGGTGGACATGTTGATCGCCACCCTCGGGGTGACGCCGGAGCGGCAGCGGGTGATCGACTTCACCACTCCCTATCGCTGGGGCGCGAGCGATGTGCTGGTGCGTAAGGACAGCGGCATCGATTCCATCGCCGCCCTGCGTGGCAAGACCCTGGCCACGCTCAAGGGCTCGGTACAGGCCAAGTGGTTCGAAGATCACGAGCCGGAGATCAAGACCCTGCGCATGAACAGCGCCGCCGATGCCCTGCAGACCTTTCGCCAGGGCCGGGTCGATGCCTATACCCACGACGCCGCCACCCTGGTGGTGGTGACCGCCCATGACGACAGCGTCCGCCTGGTGGGTGAGCCCTTCCAGATTTCCGACGCCGCCATCGGGGTGCGCAAGAACGAGGCCGAATGGCGTGACTACCTCAGCGCCGCCGTGGCGCGCATGCATGAGGAGCACCTGTTCCGCCCCTGGGTGGAGCGCCTGGTGCCGGAGAACATCCGCAGCTACTACCTGAGCGTGTTCGAACAGCCGCGGCCTGCGGAACGCCACTAGGAGCGCGGCGATGGACTTCGATCTGGACTATCTCTGGGCCCAGTGGCCGGCGCTGCTCGACGGCCTGCTGATGACGCTCAGGGTCTCGCTGCTGGCGATAGGACTGTCGCTGGTCATCGGCGTCGTCGGTGGGGCGGTTCGGCTGTTTCGCGTGCCGTTGCTGGCGCAACTCGCCGCCGTCTATGTCGAGGTGATCCGCAACACGCCGATCCTGGTGCAACTCTTCTTCATCTTCTACGGCCTGCCGGCGGTGGGCCTGGGGCTGTCGCTGTTCTGGTCCGGGGTGGTCTGCCTGTCCCTCTGGGCCGGCGCCTACCAGATCGAGAATCTGCGCGGCGGGCTGGCGACGGTGGAGCGGGGCATGCGCGAGGCGAGCCTGGCCCTGAATCTCCAGCCCTGGCAATTCTTCTGCCTGATCGCCTTGCCCATCGCCGTGCGCACCGCCTTGCCGGCGGTGCTCAACACCGCCATCTCGCTGCTGAAGAACTCTTCCTACCTGCAGGCCATCGGCCTGGCCGAGCTGACCTTCGTCGCGGTGGATCGCATCGCCACGGATTTTCGCGCCCTGGAGATGTTCAGCGCCATCTGCGTGCTCTACCTGGGGCTGGTGGCGGTGCTGGCCCTGGCTACGCAGCGGTTGTCCGCTCATCTGCAACGACCGTTTCGGCAGTGAGGCGAGCATGAGCTTCTTTCTGGAAAACTGGAATTTCGTGGTCAAGGGCCTGCTGATGACCCTGCAGTTGGCGCTGGTGGTGCTGCTCTTCACCACCCTGGTCTCGGCGGTGTTCGGCGTGCTGGCCACCTTGCCGCAGCGTTGGCTGGGTTGGCTGATCCACGGCTACGTCGAGCTGTTCCGTTCCATCCCGCTGATCGTCAACGTCTTCTTCATCTTCTTCGGCGCCCCGCTGCTGGGCCTGGACCTGTCGCCCTTTGCCGCGGTCACCACCGGCCTGACCCTCTGGGGCAGCGCCAACGGCATCGAGATCGTCCGCGGTGGCTTGCAGGCGGTGCCCCGGCACCAGTGGAAGAGCGCCTGGGCGCTGGGCCTGCCGCGCTGGCGCATCTACCTGCACATCGTCGGGCCGCAATCGCTCAAGGCCATCCTGCCGGCCTATACCGGACTGCTCACCCTGCTGGTCCAGGCTACCTCCCTGGGCGCCCTGGTCGGGGTGGGCGAATTCCTCAAGACCGGCCAGACCCTGATCGAGCGCACCACCATGATGACCGGCGCCAGTCCGGCCTTCAGCGTCTACGGCACGGTGCTGCTCGTCTACTTCGTCATCTGCTCGCTGCTCAGCTGGCTCAGCCGCTACCTCGAGCGGCGCCTGGGTCGTCCGCTGACCCGCAATCCGTCCTAGAGAGGCATCCCATGCAAGAATCCAAGGTCAGTCGTCGGCTCCGGGAGGCCACCGCGCCCGAGGTCTGCGACTTCATCTACGCCCCGCGCCTGGCCGGCTTCGCCGAGGGCTTTCCCTATCTGGGTGACGTCAACAAGGCCCATGTGGTGATGCTCGCAGAGCAGGGCCTGATCGACCGCGCCCAGGCCGCCGCCCTGGCGCGTGGCATCCTCGACTTGGAAGCCGCGGGTCCTGGCGCGGTACCCCTCGACCCGCTGCGCGAGGATGCTTACTTCAACTACGAGGCAGCGTTGATCGAACGCCTGGGCGCTGACGTCGGCGGGCGGCTACACATCGGCCGCAGCCGCAACGACATCCTCGCCACCCTGGACCGCCTGCGCGCCCGGGATGTCCTCGCCGAGGTGTTGGAGACGCTGCAGCAGGTGCGCGCCACGGCCCTGGAAGGTGCCGAGCGGCACGCCACCACGGTCATGCCGGGGCATACCCATCTGCAGCCGGCGCAGCCGATCACCTACGGCTTCTATCTCGCCGGCGTGGCCCAGGCCCTGGAGCGCGACAGCCTGCGCCTGGCCGCCACCCTCGACACCATGAATCAGAGTCCGCTAGGCGCGGCGGCCTTCGCTGGCACGCCCTTCGCCATCGACCGGGCGCGTACCGCCGAGCTGCTCGGCTTCGACGGCTACCTGGACAATGCCCTGGACGCCGTGGCCTCCCGCGACTTCATTCTCGAAGGCCTGTCGCACCTGAGCCTGCTTGCGGTGTTCTGGAGCCGGGTGGCCCAGGACTATTTCGTCTGGGCCACCCATGAATTCGGCCTGGTGGAGTTTCCCGACAGCGTCGCCGGTACCTCCAGCATCATGCCGCAGAAGAAGAATCCGGTGGTGCTGGAGTACCTCAAGGGTCGCAGTGGCCACATCGCCGGATTGCTGATGGCCGTCACCATGACGGTCAAGGGCACCCACTTCAGCCACAGTGGCGATGCCAATCGCGAAGGCACCCGCGGCTTCTGGGAGGCCGCGGAAGAAAGCCTGCGCTGCCTGCGGCTGTTGGATCTGGTGCTGCGTACGGCGCAGCCCGAGGCCGCGCGCGGACTGGAGCGCAGCGCCCGGGACTTTTCCACCGCTACCGGCCTGGCCGACCTCATCGTGCGCGAGGGCGGGCTGTCGTTCCGCGAGGCGCACCATGTGGTGGGCGCCGTGGTGCGCCAGGCGTTGGACGAGGGACTGCCCGCTTACGCCATCGACAGCGCCATGCTCGACCAGGCCGCCCAGGCGGTGATCGGTCGCCCCCTGGGGCTGGACGCTGCGCGCGTCGGCGAAAGCCTGGACCCCACCGCCAATGTCGCCTCGCGGCAATCGCCCGGCGGTCCTGGTGCCCCGGCGCTGGCCCGGACCCTGGCGGCCGCCCGGGCGCGCCTGACCCTGGAGCGGGAGCGCCAGGAGGCACGGCGCGCGCGGCGGGTGCAGAGCCAGGCGCGCCTTGACGCCAATCTGCGGGCGTTGACCCAATGAGCGCACTGCTGAAGGTACGGGGCCTGAGCAAGAGCTTCGGCGAGCAGGAGATCGTCCGCGGCGTGGACCTGGACGTCGCCGCCGGCGAGGTGGTGGTGGTGATAGGGCCGAGCGGCTCGGGCAAGTCGACCCTCATCCGTTGCCTCAACAGCCTGGAAGAGCCTTCGGCCGGCACCGTGGAGCTGGATGGTGTCCCGGTGCATGCTGGCGACCGCCGCGCCCTGGCGACGCTGCGGCAGAAGGTCGGCATGGTGTTTCAGGACTACACCCTGTTCCCGCATCTTTCGGTGCTGCGCAACCTGACCCTGGCGCCGGTCAAGCTCGGGCGGCTGAGCGCCATCGAGGCCGAGCGCCAGGCACGGGCGCTGCTGGCGCGGGTCGGGCTGGCGCACAAGGCCGACGCCTATCCCGCCGAACTCTCCGGCGGTCAGCAACAGCGGGTAGCCATCGTCCGGGCGCTGGCCCTGCAACCGCAACTGTTGCTGTTCGACGAGCCGACGTCGGCGCTGGACCCGGAAACGGTCAACGAGGTATTGGCGATCATGAAGGACCTGGCTCGCGAGGGCATGACCATGATCGTGGTCACCCACGAGATGGGCTTCGCCCGCGAGGCGGCGGACCGGGTGCTGTTCTTCGATGCGGGCCGCATCCTGGAGAGCGGCGCCCCGGCGCAGCTGTTCGAGGCGCCACGGGAAGCCCGCACCCGGCAGTTTCTCGCCAATGTGTTGCACTAGGCTGGTCTGCAAGACATTGAGCGCAGACATCTTTCAGCTAACGACTAATAACCCGTCATCTCCAGATACCCTACGCCCCTGGCGCTACCCTCCACGCTGACCGGGCCCTCCCAGTAGGGCGTGCCCAGGGCCATCCAGGCGTCGGGATTGACGGCGGCGATACGCAGGTCGACGTTCCGGCCGGGCAGGGCGATGGACCAGCGGACCGGTA
>CAUQPA010000305.1:0-5717 GCA_963519325.1 uncultured Pseudomonas sp.
CCCCAGGGTGGGGCGAAGCGGTCGAACCGGCGACTCCCGGTCGGGCTCCAAGCCCTATCAGCAAGGGAGAATCCGCCATGGCGCCACCGCTGCAAGAAGGCCGTCCGATCCAAGAGGACATGCGCCTGCAACGCTGGATCTGGCGCTGCGAGCGTCTGGGCTGGGTGCTGCTGGGCCTGTTCGTCACCCTGGCCCTGGCCGGCCTCTTCGCCAGCGGCGGCCCCTGGACCACGGCGAGCCGCGTCAGCGACGACGGGCAGCTCCGGGTGGAGTACGAGCGCTTCCAGCGTCGCGGTGCGCCCGCGACCCTGACCCTGGAATTGGCGCCCGGGCTCTCCAAGGTGGGGCTGGACGAACGCATGGTGGCCGACTGGACGGTGGAAGCCCTCTATCCGCAGCCGGTGCGCATGACCAGCGAGGACGGGGTGCTCTGGCTCGAGCTGGCTACCGGCAACGGCCCCAGCCGGCTGCACCTGGCGCTGCGTCCGGATGCCCTGGGCAGGGTCGAGTGGCGCATCCTGCGACCCGGCCAGCCAGCGCTGGCACTCTCCGCCTTCATCTATCCCTGAGGACCCGCCATGGAATCCGTGCTCCGCGCCGCGGCCATCTACGCCTTCCTGCTGGTGCTCTTCCGCCTGACCGGGCGCCGGGCGTTGTCGGAAATCACCACCTTCGATTTCGTCCTGCTGCTGGTGATCGGCGAGGCGACCCAGCAGGCCCTGCTGGGCGACGACTTCTCGGTGATCAACGCCTTCGTGGTGATAGCGACCCTGGTGCTGATCGACATCCTGCTGTCGCTGTTCAAGCAGCGCTCGCCGCAGGTGGGACGCTTTCTCGATGGCATGCCCCTGATCGTGGTGGAGTACGGCAAGCCTCTGACGCAGCGGCTGCGCAAGGCACGGCTCACCGAGGAGGACATCCTCGAAGCGGCGCGGCAGAGCCAGGGGCTGGAGCACATGGAGCAGATCCGTTTCGCGGTGCTGGAGAAGAATGGACAGATCTCGGTGATTCCCGAGTCCGAGTAAAGCTGGCCGGGCTGGAAACGCAAGAAGGGCAGGATGATCCTGCCCTTCGATTGACGCGGGGATAGCCTAGTGGCTAGTGGCTAGTGGCTAGTGGCTGCCGCCCTTGCGGCCGGCTTCGGCGGCCTTCTCGCGATCATTGGCGAAGTTGCCACCGCTGTTCTGGCCCCCCTTGCGGCCGGCCTCGGCGGCGCGTTCGGGATCGTTGGCGAAGTTGCCGCCGCTGTTCTCACCGCCCTTGCGCCCGGCTTCGGCGGCGCGCTCGGGATCGTTGGCGAAGTTGCCACCGCTGTTCTCGCCGCCCTTGCGGCCGGCTTCGCTGGCCTTCTCGCGGTCGTTGGCGAAGTTGCCGGGGTTCGAATTGTCGGTACTCATGGTGATTTCCTCTTGCTCGTGGACGCAAGGAGCCAGGTCCACCCGGACGTGGCTCCGCTACCAAGGGGGGGAGCGCCTAGCGGCTACCGCCCTTGCGCCCGGCTTCGGCGGCCTTCTCGCGATCGTTGGCAAAATTGCCACCACTGTTCTGGCCGCCCTTGCGCCCGGCCTCGGAGGCCTTCTCGCGGTCGTTGGCGAAGTTGCCGGGATTGGAGTTCGAATTCTTGGTGGTCATGGTCGCTCTACCTCTTGTGGGAATGTAGTGCAGAACTCATTGCCTGCCCTGGTATGGAGGAGCAGATGCGGCAAGGTTTCCCGGCGACGGGATGGGTGGTCGCTGGCCATCGGCCACTGCCAGGGCTGTATCTAGGTTTGTCCGATCGGCTGTCCAACCCGGCCGCTGGGTTGGCCGGGGCGAGGTGCCTGGATCACGCGGCAAAGGCTGGACGCAACGGCGCCGCTGCGTCCAATTGCTGTGGCCTTTGCCTTGTACGACGGGTGGCGGTGCCGCTAGAAGCCGTCGATGGGGATTTTAAGGTAGCGCCGGCCATTGGCTTCGGCTGGCGGCAGGGTACCGGCGCGGATGTTTACTTGGATCGCCGGCAGGATCAGCGTGGGCATGGCCAGGGTGGCATCACGGCGGGTGCGCAGGGCGACGAAGGCGTCCTCGTCCACGCCATCGCGGACATGGACGTTGAGGGCGCGTTCTTCGCCGACGGTGGTCTGGTGGCGCGCCTCGCGACCCGCGGGTGGATAGTCGTGGCACAGGTAGAGACGCGTCGCCTCCGGTAGCGCCAGCAGCCGCCGGATCGAGCGATAGAGGTCGCGGGCGCTGCCGCCGGGGAAATCGCAGCGCGCCGAACCGACATCGGGCATGAACAGGGTGTCGCCGACGAAGACATGGTCTTCCGCGACCTGGTAGGCCATGTCGGCCGGGGTATGGCCAGGCACCTGCAGGGCGCGGGCGACGAGGTTGCCGATGTGGAACAGTTCGTCTGGCTGGAACAGGTGGTCGAACTGGGAGCCGTCGAGGCGGAATTCCGGCTCCAGGTTGAAGACGTCCTTGAAGGCGCCCTGGACGCGGCGGATGCCTTCGCCGATGGCGATGCGCCCGCCCAGCTGCCGACGCAGGTAGGGCGCGGCGGAAAGATGGTCGGCATGGGCATGGCTCTCCAGCAGCCATTGCACGCTCAGGCCCTGGTCGCGCACGAAGCGGGCAACGCGATCCGCCGAGAGGGTGGCGGTCCTTCCGGAATGCGGGTCGTAGTCCAGCACCGAGTCGACGATGGCGCAGTAGCTGCCGGGCGCCTCGTAGATCACGTAGGTGAAGGTGGACGTGGTGGCGTCGAAGAAGGGTTCGATGCGCGGAGTCATGACCGGGCCTCGTGGACAGAAGAGAGGTTTCACCTTACCACGGGGTCCGCCTACCCGCGGCGTAGCCGGTCGCCGCACCCGGTGCCAGGCGTCCTGGACCGTTCGTCGCCGGATGACGGAATTGCAACGGATGCAACAGGATGTTTCGATACCCGCAGGGTAACGTGCGCCGTCCATTGCCGCTGCGCCGAGGTCGAACGTGTCTTCATCCGGATCCCTGGCCAAGTCCGCCGCCAGGCCCCTGAGGTTCGCCCTGGTCGGGGCGGTCGCTACGCTGGTGCACATGGCGGTCGCCGCGCTGCTGCTGAAGCTCTGGGGCTGGCCGGCCTATGGCGCCAACCTGGGCGCCTTCCTGATCGCCTTCGCCGTCTCCTACCTGGGGCATAGACACATCACCTTTGCCCGGGCCGGCTCGCCCTGGCGCTTCCTGCTGGTGGCGCTGGCCGGCTTCGGCCTCAACAACCTGCTGTTGACCGGTCTGCTCGCCTGCGGCGTGCCGGCCCTCTATGCGCTGCTCGTCGCCACCGCCCTGGTGCCGGTGTTCAGCTATCTCTTGTCGTCCGGATGGGTGTTCCGATGAGCGAGGCCGTGAAGCTGTCCCTGGTGGTGCCGGTATTCAACGAAGAATTGGCCATCGCGCTGTTCTACCAGGCGGTCTGCGCCCACCCGGAGCTGGCTGCCCACGACCTGGAGCTGCTGTTCGTCGACGATGGCAGTCGGGACGGCAGCGCCCGGGTACTGGAGCGGCTGCGCCGGGAGGATCCGCGGGTGGCGGTCCTGCAGCTGTCGCGCAACTTCGGCAAGGAGGCGGCGCTGTTCGCCGGCATCGAACACGCCAGTGGCGAGGTGGTGGTGCCCCTGGACGTCGACCTGCAGGACCCGCTGGATGTCATCCCGCGGCTGCTCGAACAGTGGCGGCAGGGCGCCGACGTGGTGCTCGCCAAGCGCGTCAACCGCAGCAGCGACAGTCCGCTCAAGCGGCTGACCGCCGAGGGCTTCTATCGCCTGCACAACCGCATCGCCCAGACGCCCATCGAGGAGAACGTCGGCGATTTCCGGCTGATGAGTCGCGAGGTGGTGGACGCCATCCGCGAATTGCCGGAGCGCAATCTGTTCATGAAGGGCATCCTCTCCTGGGTCGGCTTCGATACCCGGGTGGTGGAGTACGAACGCGCCCCGCGCAGCGCCGGCAGCAGCAAGTTCAACGGCTGGAAGCTGTGGAACCTGGCACTGGAGGGCTTCACCTCCTTCAGCACCGTGCCGCTGCGGCTCTGGACCTACCTGGGCGGCTTCGTCGCCTTGGTGTCCCTGGCCTATGCCGGCTACCTGATCTTCGAGAAGCTGGCCTTCGGCAACCGCGTACCCGGTTATCCCTCGCTGATGACCGCCATCCTCTTCTTCGGCGGGGTGCAACTCATCGGTATCGGGGTACTGGGCGAATACATCGGCCGCATCTACATCGAGACCAAGCGCCGGCCGCGCTATGTACTCAAGCGTTCGACCCGGCGCGCGCCCTAGTAACGCGCCTGCTGCATCTCCCGCAGCCGACTCAGGGTGCGGCGGAAGGGGAAGTCCAGGCAGCCGCGGGTATAGAGCTGCTCCAGGGGCACGGCGGCGTCGAGGTAGAGCGGGCGGCGGCGATCGTAGGCCTCATCGACCAAGGCGATGAAGCGGCGCACGGCATCGTCCTGGGGCGCCAGGCGCGGCAATTCACGGTCACCGGCGACCACCCGCTCCACGCCATCTTCGGTGCCCCGGGCGATGCGACCGTCGCGCGGGTCGCCGGAGAGGCAGGGCACGCCGCCCAGCAGCAAGGCGGGGAAGCGGGTGCAGAGGTCGATGTAGTCCAAGGTCGCCCAGGCGCCCTGGCAGAGGGTGGCGAAATCGAACCAGACCGCACCGGGGGCACGCCTAATCACGTGTAAGGTGCGACCGCCCAGCAGCAGGGGCGCTTCCGTCACGGTCTGGCCGGCGGTCAGGCGGGCGAAGCATGCGGCGAGGGCTGCGGGGTCCTTCACCCAATAGCGCGGCGCGGCTTCGCCGACGTGCAGCCGATGGTCCTGGCCACCATCCACCTCCCGTACGTCCAGCCGCTTTTGCAGCGCGGCGATGGCCGGCAGCAGCCGCTCGCGGTTGAAGCCGCCGGCATAGAGCTGCTCCGGCGGCTGGTTGGAGGTGACCACCAGTACCAGGCCCTGGTCCAGCAG
The DNA here is from genome assembly GCA_963519325.1 of uncultured Pseudomonas sp. GTDB lineage: Bacteria > Pseudomonadota > Gammaproteobacteria > Pseudomonadales > Pseudomonadaceae > Chryseomonas. The sequence continues at coordinate 4,979 of CAUQPA010000305.1, forward strand.
GGCGCGCAGCAGGCCTCCGACCAGGATGGCGTCACCGATGTCGCTGACGAAGAGTTCGTCGAAGCACAGTACCCGCACCTCGGCGGCCAACTCGCGGGCCAGCACCTGCAGGGGATCGCGGGTGCCGCTGAGCTGGAACTGCCGCTGGTGCACCCAGCGCATGAAGTGATGGAAGTGCTGGCGGCGCGCGGGCACCGGCAGGCTGGCGTGGAACAGATCCAGCAGCCAGGTCTTGCCGCGCCCGACCGGCCCCCAGAGGTAAAGGCCACGGGCCGGACGGCCCGCCAGCAGGTCGGCGTGGCAGGTTTCCAGCTGACGCACAGCGGCTTCCTGGGCGGCATCGGGCAGCCGCGTGCCCAGGGCCACGGCCTGGCGGTAGGCGGCGAGGGGGGAGAGGGTGTTCGACATGGTCGCCACTCTAGCGCCCACCCTGGCGGCAGACCATGCCCCGGCGGAATGATGTGAGTCCTTTATAGCGTTTGAAGGCCGGCCGCCGCGGTTCGATAGTGCAGGACGACGCTGCCGGACGCCTCCGGCACCTTCCTTAGCTATCGCCTGGAGCCCTGTCATGGCCGCCGCTTCCACCCTGCATACCGCCCACTGCCTTGCCTCCGTAGGCGTCTCCGAGATCCTCAAGATCACCGAGCGCGCCAATGCCTTGCGGCGTGAGGGTACCGATCTGCTGGTGCTGGGCGCGGGCGAGCCGGACTTCGATACCCCGCAGCCCATCAAGGAAGCG
>CAUQPA010000306.1:0-5702 GCA_963519325.1 uncultured Pseudomonas sp.
CCCCCCCCCCCCCCGCCCCCCCCCCGCGCCCGCACTCCACGCCTCTGACGCAGCTCGCGGGGGCCCCGGACCTCTCGGCCGAGACGGTCTTCACGCGGCTGGCGCTCTTCGCGCGGTTGACGCTCCTCGCGGGGCTGGCGCTCTTCACGGGTGGCGCGCTCCTCGCGGGGCTGACGCTCCTCGCGAGCCGGGCGGTCCTCGCGGGCCTGGCGCTCTTCGCGAGGCTGGCGCTCTTCACGCGGCTTGCGTTCTTCGCGGGCCGGCCGCTCGCTGCGTTCGCCACGGTCGGCGCGCGGCTGGCGTTCTTCGCGCGGCTTGCGCTCGTCGTCACGACGGCCCTCGCGGCGGCGATTCTGCTGGCGGCCGTTGCGACGCTCGTCCTGGCGGCGCTGCTCGTCGCTGCTCTTGGCTGCCTCGGGGGTGGCGACGGTCTTGTCGGCCATGGGCTGCTCTTCGGTCTTGCCGGCGAACAGGCTGACCAGGGACTTGACCAGGCCCTTGAACAGATTGGGCTCGGCTACCGGCTTGGCCGGCGCGGTGGCGACGGGGGTCACGACTTCGGCGGTCACCGGGGTGGGCGCCGGGGCGCGCTCGGGGGCGACCTTCACCGCGGCTTCCTGGCGGACCAGGGTGCGGGTCGAGCTGACCGGCTGCACCTCTTCGGCTTCGGTGTTGGCCATCTCGTAGCTGGATTGGCTGTTCAGTAGCTCGGGATTGTCGTCACGCAGACGCTGCACTTCGAAGTGCGGGGTCTCGATGTGATCGTCCGGCAGGATGATGATGCGCACGCGGGTACGCAGCTCGATCTTGGTGATGCTGTTGCGCTTCTCGTTAAGCAGGAAGGACGCCACCTGGATGGGCACGTGGGCACGCACCTCGGCGGTACGATCCTTCAGGGCTTCTTCCTCGATCAGGCGCAGGATGGCCAGCGACAGGGATTCCACGTCGCGGATGATGCCCTGGCCGTTGCAGCGCGGGCAGACGATGCCGCTGGTTTCGCGAAGGGAAGGGCGCAGGCGCTGGCGGGACATTTCCAGCAGGCCGAAGCGGGAGATGCGACCGATCTGCACGCGGGCGCGGTCGGCTTCCAGGGCTTCGCGGACGCGATCTTCCACGGCGCGCTGGTTCTTGACCGGGGTCATGTCGATGAAGTCGATGACGATCAGGCCGCCGATGTCGCGCAGGCGCAGCTGGCGGGCGATTTCCTCGGCCGCTTCCAGGTTGGTCTGCAGCGCGGTCTCTTCGATGTCGCCGCCCTTGGTGGCGCGCGCCGAGTTGATGTCGATGGAGACCAGGGCTTCGGTGGGGTCGATGACGATGGAGCCGCCCGACGGCAGCTTCACTTCGCGCTGGAAGGCGGTCTCGATCTGGCTTTCGATCTGGAAGCGATTGAACAGCGGGACGCTGTCCTGGTACAGCTTGATCTTGCTGGCGTACTGCGGCATCACCTGGCGGATGAAGCTCAGGGCTTCTTCCTGGGCTTCGACGCTATCGACCAGGACTTCGCCGATGTCCTGGCGCAGGTAGTCGCGGATGGCGCGAATGATGACGTTGCTTTCCTGATAGATCAGGAAGGGGCCCTTGCGCTCGCCCGAGGCTTCGGTGATGGCGGACCAGAGTTGCAGCAGGTAGTCGAGGTCCCACTGCAGTTCTTCGGTGCTGCGGCCCAGGCCGGCGGTGCGCACGATCAGGCCCATGTCGCCCGGGGCGTTGAGGCCATTCAGGGCTTCGCGCAGTTCGTTGCGCTCTTCACCCTCGATGCGGCGGGAGATGCCGCCGGCGCGGGGATTGTTGGGCATCAGCACCAGGTAGCGGCCGGCGAGGCTGATGAAGGTGGTCAGGGCCGCGCCCTTGTTGCCGCGCTCTTCCTTTTCGACCTGGACGACTACTTCCTGGCCTTCGGAGAGCACTTCCTTGATGTTCACCCGGCCTTCCGGGTTCTTCTTGAAGTATTCCCGGGAGATTTCCTTCAGCGGGAGGAAGCCGTGGCGATCGGCGCCGAAGTCGACGAAGGCGGCTTCCAGGCTGGGCTCGATGCGGGTGATACGGCCTTTGTAGATGTTGGCCTTCTTCTGTTCGCGGGCACCGGACTCGATGTCCAGGTCGAACAGCCGTTGACCGTCGACCAGGGCAACCCGCAATTCCTCGGGCTGGGTCGCGTTGATGAGCATTCTCTTCATGTAATACCACTACGTTCCGGGCTCTCGGCCCGCGTGGTGGCAACAGGATTCAGGAGAAGGGTGCACGGGGTCGTATCGAAGCCGGTATGGATCCGGCCTTCGTGTCCAGCAGCAGGCCCGGGGGCGTGCCGCGACTACGTCTCCTGCAGGCGCTTGAGCGACTGCCTTTGCAGCTCCACAGGAGGAGGAATCAACCAGGCATGGTGCGGGCGTGACAGCCGAAAGGCTCGGGCAGCCGGGTCGTCGCGGGATTCGTGTCAGGTGTCGCTCGGTTGGAGCATCGGCCGTTGGCCTTGAGGCTTCCACCTGCGATCGTCACCTTGGCCGAAGCTGGGCGCGAAGCGGGCTGCAGGCGTACTGTCAGGCTACGCGATACGCTGGTTGTGCATCTCCATCCTGCACACAATCTTCAGGAATCAGGTGCCGCCCGCGAGGTCCGGAGCGGTTGTCGTTTTACAGCTGGCACCCTGGGTGCCGCTGCCTTGGTTACCAGGCGGATCGCAGCTCGCCACTCACCCCCTTGGGCAGAGTCGGCAATCTGCTGGACGGCCAGACGTCCAGTGACTATTGCATTTGCAGCCTATATTCGCGGGCGGAATCGACGGCCTCGCGAGCGGTGCCATCCAGACAGGACTGATAACCGCCTCCGGACTATAGCAGCAAGCTTTAAGTGCTTCAAATCAGGGAAAATTGCTATCATTCGCCCATGACTAAGCCTCCTTCTCCCAGCACCGGCGTTCAACTGCTCGATGTGCCCGCCGACTATGCCGGCCAGCGTATCGACAATTTCCTGCGTACCCAGCTCAAAGGCGCGCCCAAGACCCTCATCTATCGCATCCTGCGCAAGGGCGAGGTACGGGTTAACAAGGGTCGCATCAAGCCCGACTACCGCCTGCAGGCCGGTGACCAGGTGCGGGTGCCACCGCTGCGGCTGTCCGAGCCGGACGAGCCGGCTCCCCTGGCCAAGGGCCTGCTCGAGCGCCTGGAGGCCTCCATCGTCCACGAGGACAAGACGCTCATCGTCATCAACAAGCCGGCGGGTATCGCCGTGCATGGGGGCAGCGGCCTGTCCGGCGGGGTCATCGAGGTCTTCCGCCAGTTGCGCCCCGACGCCCGGGACATCGAGCTGGTCCATCGCCTGGACCGGGACACCTCGGGTCTGCTGATGATCGCCAAGAAGCGCAGCATGCTGAGGTTCCTGCACGAAGCCTTGCGCGGCGATGGCGTCGACAAGCGCTATCACGCCCTGGTGCGCGGCCACTGGCCGGCGGCCAAGAAGAAGATCAATGCCCCCTTGCTGAAGAACACCCTCAGATCCGGCGAGCGCATGGTCGAGGTCAATGACGAAGGCAAGGAGGCGCTCACCGAATTCCGCGTGCTGCGGCGCTATGGCGAATTCGCCACCCTGGTCGAGGCGCGGCCGGTGACCGGGCGCACCCACCAGATCCGCGTCCATGCCCGCCACGCCGGGCACGCCATCGCCGGCGATCCCAAGTACGGCGACGAGGACTTCTCCCAGGAGATCCGCGACCTGGGCGGCAAGCGGCTGTTCCTGCATTCGGCGAGCCTGGCGATTCCGCTGCCCGAAGGCGGCGAGCTGCGTCTCGAGGCGCCGGTCGACAGTACCTGGAGCCAGACGCTGGAGCGGCTGGATGCCTGATTACCAGCTGCTGATCTTCGACTGGGACGGCACCCTGGCGGATTCCATCGGCCGGATCGTCGAGGTGATGCACGTGGCCGCCGAGACACTGGGTCTGCCGCCCCGCAGCGACGTGGCCATCAAGGGCATCATCGGCCTGGAGCTGGTCGCGGCGATCCAGACCCTTTACCCGCACCTGGTGACCCCGGCCCAGATCGAAGGCTTCCGTGACGCCTACAGCGCCGAATTCGTGCGTCGCGAACAGCAGGCGTCGCCCTTGTTCCCCGGTGTGCTCGAGGGCCTGCAGCGCTTTCGCGCCCAGGGCTATCAGCTGGCGGTGGCGACCGGGAAGAGCCGTCGGGGTCTTGCCCGTTCGCTGCAGCAGCATGGCCTGAGCGACTTCTTCGATATCACCCGCTGCGCCGACGAGACGGCCGGCAAGCCGGATCCGCAGATGGTGCAGGAGATTCTCGCCCACTGCGGCGTGGCGCCGGCGCGGGCGTTGCTGGTGGGAGACGCGGTGTTCGACCTGGAGATGGCGCGGCGGGCGGATGTCGCGGCGGTTGGCGCGGCCTATGGTGCCCAGCCGGCGGCGGTCCTCAAGGATTTCGCGCCGCGCGCGATGATCGAAGCTTTCACGGACCTGGCGCTATGGCTGGGTGACAATGTTGTGGTCAGGAGTGAGGCAGGGCATGGCTGACGAGTGGAAGGAAGACAGCGGGCGTACGCGCCCGGCGGACGACAAGACCTGGGCCCTGATCGAGAAGACCATGCTCGCCAGCGTGCGCGAGCAGCGGCGGGCGCGGCGCTGGGGTATCTTCTTCAAATTGCTGACCTTCGCCTATTTGATCCTCATGCTGGTGCTGTTCACCCCGCTGTTGTCGCTGGGCAAGAAGGGCGGGATGACCGAGTCCGGTGCCCATACCGCGCTCATCGAGCTCAAGGGTGTGATCGCCGATGACGAGAAGGCCAGTGCCGACAATGTGGTCACGGCACTGCGCAAGGCCTTCGACGACAGCAATACCCGCGGCGTGGTGCTGCGCATCAACAGCCCGGGTGGCAGCCCGGTGCAGTCCGGCTACATCTATGACGAGATCAAGCGCCTGCGTGGCCTGCATCCGGACATCAAGCTGTACGCGGTGATCAGCGATCTGGGCGCCTCGGGTGCCTACTACGTGGCCAGTGCGGCCGATGCCATCTACGCCGACAAGGCCAGCCTGGTGGGCTCCATCGGCGTGACGGCGGCCTCCTTCGGTTTCGTCGGCACCATGGACAAGCTGGGTGTGGAGCGGCGGGTCTATACCTCCGGCGAGCACAAGGCCTTCCTCGACCCCTTCCAGCCGCAGAAGCCCGAGGAAACCCGCTTCTGGCAGCAGGTGCTGGACACCACCCACCAGCAGTTCATCGACAGCGTCAAGAAGGGCCGCGGCGACCGGCTGAAGGTCGAGGGCCATCCCGAGCTGTTCTCCGGCCTGGTCTGGTCCGGCGAGCAGGCCTTGGGGCTGGGGCTGATCGACGGTCTCGGCAGTACCAGCTATGTCGCCCGCGAAGTGATCAAGGAAGAGCGCCTGGTGGACTACACCCAGGAAGACTCGCCCTTCGATCGCTTCGCCAAGCGACTCGGTGCCAGCGTCGCCGAGCGCCTCGCCCTCTATATGGGTTGGCAGGGGCCGACCCTGCGCTGACGGGGGTCGTGGCAGGTGACCTAGGGCACCTGCAGCCCGGCCGCGCGCAGCAGCGCGGCCAGGCGGATGAGGGGGAGGCCGATCAGGCTGGTCGGATCATCCCCCTGCATGGATTCGAACAGGGCGATGCCGAGGCCCTCGGCCATGAAGATGCCGGCGCAATCATAGGGTTTCTCGGCGTGCAGGTAGCGGACGAAG
>CAUQPA010000307.1:0-5699 GCA_963519325.1 uncultured Pseudomonas sp.
CCGCCGATCTCTTCCCGCGGGTCAGCCTCTCGGGCTTTCTCGGCTTCACCGCCGGGCGCGGTTCGCAGATCGGCAGCAGCGCCGCCCGGGCCTGGGGACTCGGCCCGAGCATCAGTTGGCCGGCCTTCGACCTGGGCAGCGTGCGCGCCCGCTTGCGCGGCGCCCGCGCCGGTTCCGATGAGGCCCTGGCCAACTACGAGCAGCAGGTGCTGACCGCCCTGGAAGAGAGCGCCAACGCCTTCAGCGACTACGGTCGTCGCCAGGAACGCCTGCAGGCCTTGATCCGCCAGTCGGTGGCCAGCCGCGCCGCCGCCGACCAGGCCGAGATCCGCTATCGCGAAGGTGGCACCGATTTCCTGGTGCTGCTCGACGCTCAGCGCGAGCGCCTGGCCGCCGAGGACCAACAGGCCCAGGGCGAGATCGAGCTCTATCGCGGCATCGTCGCCCTCTACAAGGCCCTGGGTGGCGGCTGGGATGTCCAGCCGGCCCGTCTCGCCCAGGCCACCGCTTCCCCCGCGCCGGCGCTCTGACCGCTGGCGCTTACCCCCGGCACGCGTTTCTTGCTCCTTTGGCGTGTCGGGGCTTTTTCTTCCCCACCCCGGCGCCTCGCTCCTGGCGGGCGCCGGGCGCTTCCTCTCCCGTCGACCTGAGCAAATGCCCGTTCCAGGGGTCTCAAGGATGCCTGGCGCGTGGCTTGCGGCTGCCCGGATCCCGCGCTCGACGCCGCGCGCCTGTTTCCTAATATTTTGTAAGGGAGACAGGTCTAGGAATTCGCGGTCTGTCTTTTATTATCACCGAAGGTTATTAAACCGTCGGTTCTTGTATAAAACCTTGAGGGTGGTTCGCCTGCCCGTCGCCGTCCCGGCGATCTTCCGGGCGGGCAGGCGCACTGCCGCACGAGGCATCGAGGAAGCCCAGTCGACCACACCGCCGCGAGGCGGCTAGCTACAGGATGCAGGCATGGTATTGGCGCTGATCATCGCGTTGCCTTTCATTGGCACCCTCCTTTCGCTGCTGGCCGGGCGCCGCAGCCGATCGGCCTGTGCCCTGGCGACCGCGTTGGCGCCCGCCGTGGCCCTGGCCCTGTTGCTCACGCAGCTGCCCGCCGTGCTGGAGGGCGCCGTGCTGCTGCACCGGGTCGACTGGCTGCCGGCGCTGGGCCTGAATCTCAGCCTGCGCCTGGACGGCCTGGGGCTGATGTTCGCCCTGATGATCCTGGTCATCGGCCTCTTGGTGATCCTCTATGCCGCCTATTACCTGGGCAAGGACGAGCCGGTCGGGCGCTTCTTCGCCTACCTGCTGCTGTTCATGGGTGCCATGCTGGGCATGGTGCTGGCGGAAAACCTGCTGCTACTGATGGTGTTCTGGGAGCTGACCAGCTTGGCGTCCTTCCTGCTGATCGGCTTCTGGAGCCACAGCAAGGAAGCACGCCAGGGCGCGCGCATGGCGCTGACCGTCACCGGCGGCGGCGGCCTGGCCCTGCTGGCCGGCGTCCTCTTGATCGGCCATATCGTCGGCAGCTTCGAGCTGACCGACGTTCTCGCCGCCGGCCCGCTGATCACCGGCCACGCCCTCTATCCGCTGGCGCTGATCCTGGTGCTGCTCGGCGTCTTCACCAAGTCCGCACAGTTTCCCTTCCACTTCTGGCTGCCCCAGGCCATGGCCGCGCCGACGCCGGTGTCGGCCTACCTGCACTCGGCGACCATGGTCAAGGCCGGGGTCTTCCTGCTGGCGCGCCTCTATCCGGCACTGGCCGATTCGGACTGGTGGTTCTACATCGTCACCCTCACCGGCCTCGCCACCCTGGTGGTGGGCGCCGTCCTCGCGCTGTTCCAGCACGACCTCAAGGGGCTGCTGGCCTATTCCACCATCAGCCACCTCGGCCTGATCACCCTGCTGTTCGGCCTCGACACCCAGCTGTCCACCGTGGCGGCGGTGTTCCACATCCTCAACCACGCCACCTTCAAGGCCTCGCTGTTCATGGCCGCCGGGATCATCGACCACGAGACCGGCAGCCGCGACATGCGCCGCCTCGCCGGTCTTTGGCGCTACATGCCGCACACCGCGGTGCTGGCCATGGTCGCCGCCGCGGCCATGGGCGGGGTGCCCCTGCTCAACGGCTTCCTGAGCAAGGAGATGTTCTTCAACGAGACCCTCAACCACGGCCTGTTCGGCAGCTTCAGCTGGATAGTGCCGGCGGTGGCGGTGCTCTACGGGGTCTTCTCGGTGGCCTATTCGCTGCGCTTCATCCACGACGTCTTCTTCAACGGCGAACCGCGCGACCTGCCCCACTATCCGCCCCACGAGCCGCCGCGCTACATGAAGATCCCGGTGGAGATCCTGGTACTGCTCTGCCTGCTGGTGGGCATAGTGCCCGGCTACACCGTGGCGCCGCTGCTGGCCGTGGGCGCCGGCGCCGCCCTGGGCGGCAGCCTGCCCGAGTACAGCCTGGCCATCTGGCACGGCTTCAATACCGCCCTGATGATGAGCATCCTGGCCATGGTCGGCGGCGTGGTGGTCTATGCCTGTCGCCAGCCGCTGTTCCGCTGGCAGGCGGGCCTGCCGGACGTCGACGCCCGGCTGGTGTTCGAGCACGCCCTCAACCGGCTGATCGGCTTCGCCCAACGGCTCACCCGACGCCTGGAAAGCGGCTCGCTGCAGGGCTATATCGCGCTGATGCTCGGTGCCACCCTGCTGTTGCTGATAGCCGCGCTGTCCGGGCTCGATACCCTCGGCGGCGCGGTCGCGCTGTCGCCCTTCGATCCGCTCACCGCCCTGGGCCTGGGTATCCTCATGCTGACCGCGGTGCTGACGGTGGTCTTCCATCGCAACCGCCTCAAGGCACTGATGACCCTGAGCACCGTGGGCCTGATCGTGTCCCTGCTGTTCGCCCGCTATTCCGCGCCGGACCTGGCGCTGACCCAGCTGTCGGTGGAGGTGGTGACCATCATCCTGCTGGTGCTGGCGCTGTTCTTCATGCCCGATCGCACCCCCATCGAATCCAGCAGCCTGCGCGGCCTGCGCGATGTGCTGCTGGCCGGTGGCCTGGGCTTGATGGTGGCACTGCTGGCCTATGCCGTGCTGACCCGCCCCTATGACGGCATCGGCGACTTCTTCCTGGCCAACTCGGTGTCCGGTGGCGGTGGCTACAACGTGGTCAACGTCATCCTGGTGGACTTCCGCGGCTTCGACACCCTGGGCGAGATCACCGTGCTGGCCATCGCCGCCGCCGGCGTCTACGGCCTGCTCAAGCACCTGCACCTGCCGCACCCGCTGGTCGATCCCAAGGGCACGCCCTGGTCCCGCGACAGCCACCCGATGATCCTCAACAACGTGGCGCGGGTGCTGCTGCCCCTGGCGCTGCTGGTCTCGGCCTTCATCTTCGTGCGCGGCCACAACCTGCCCGGCGGCGGCTTCATTGCCGGTCTGATTACCGCCATCGCCCTGATCCTGCAGTACGTCGCCCATGGCGTGACCTGGACCCAGCGCCGCCTGCCCGTCAGCTACCACACCCTGGCCGGACTCGGCGTGCTGATCGCCGCCCTCACCGGGCTGGGTTCCCTGGCGTTCGACCGGCCCTTCCTCACCACCGCCTTCGACTACTTCGCCATCCCGCTGATCGGCAAGACCGAATTGGCCACCGCCCTGATCTTCGATCTGGGCGTCTACCTCGCCGTCGTCGGCGCCACCCTCCTGATCCTCTCCAACCTCGGCCACGTCAGCCGGGACGAGACGGACAAGGACGGTTCCAGCCAGGAGGTGCTCTAGCATGGAAATCCTGTTCTGCACGGCCCTCGGCGTGCTCACCGCCAGCGGCGTCTACCTGCTGCTGCGGGCCCGGCTCTATCCGGTGGTGCTCGGCCTCACCCTGCTCTCCTATGCGGTCAACCTCTTCCTCTTCGCCATGGGCCGGCTGCGCACCGGGGTGCCGGCGGTGATCGGCCAGGCCGCCGAGCAGGCCGATCCGGTGCCCCAGGCGCTGGTGCTCACCGCCATCGTCATCGGCTTCGCCATGACCGCCTTCGTGGTCGCCCTGTCGCTGCGCGCCCTGGGCGAGTTGCGCACCGACCACGTCGACGGCGAGGAGCCGCGCCGATGAAGCACCTGATCATCCTGCCGATCCTTGTCCCGCTGTTCACCGGCGCCTTCCTGCTGATGCGGCCGCGGCTGTCCGCCACCACCGCGCGCGGGCTGTCGCTGCTGGCCACCTGGGCGCTGTTGCCGCTTGCCGTGCTGCTCCTGCAGCGGGCCAGCAGCGGTAGCCTGGAGGTCTACGCCCTGGGCGACTGGCCGGCGCCCTTCGGCATCGTCCTGCTGCTGGATCGCCTGGCCGCGCTGATGCTCTTCACCGTGGCGGTGCTGGCCGGCTGCGCGGCGCTCTATGCCTGCCGCGGCGACGACGAACGCGGTCCGGATTTCCATGCGCTGTTCCAGTTCCAGTTGCTGGGCATCAATGGCGCCTTCCTCACCGGCGATCTGTTCAACCTCTTCGTCTTCTTCGAGATCCTGCTGATCGCCTCCTACGCCCTGCTGGTGCACGGCGCCGGCCCCGCCCGGGTACGCGCCGGCCTGCACTACGTGGTGCTCAACCTGGTGGGCTCGGCGCTGTTCCTGATCGGCATCGGCCTGCTCTACGGCCTGCTCGGCACCCTCAATATGGCGGACCTGGGCCTGCGGGTGGCCCATGCCGATCCGGCGCAGGCACCGCTGCTGGCCGCCGCGGGCTTCCTGCTGCTGGTGGTGTTCGGCCTCAAGGGCGCCATCCTGCCGCTGTACTTCTGGCTGCCCGGCGCCTATTCGGCCGCCAGCGCCCCGGTCGCGGCGCTGTTCGCCATCATGACCAAGGTCGGCCTCTACGCCATCGTCCGCGTCTTTTCGCTGGTCTTCGGCAGCGCCGCCGGCCCCCTGGCGGGCTTCGTGCTGCCCTGGCTCTGGCCACTGGCGGCGCTCACCCTGGCCGCTGGCGTATTCGGCGCCCTGGCCGCGCGCCAGCTCAAGGCGCTGCTCGGCTACCTGGTGGTGATCTCGGTGGGCATGCTGCTGACCGGCGTGGCCCTGGGCAGCGTCGCGGGGCTGGCCGCCGCGCTGTTCTACCTGGTGCACAGCACCTGGATCGCCGGCGCCCTGTTCCTGCTGGCGGGCCTCGTCGCCCAGCAGCGTGGCCCCCAGGGCGATGGCCTGAACAGCGGTCCGCAGCTGGCCAATCCACGCCTGCTCGGCGGGCTGTTCTTCCTCGGCGCGGTGTCCGTCGCCGGGCTGCCGCCCTTTCCCGGCTTCCTCGGCAAGGTGATGCTCTTGCAGGCCACCGGTACCACCTGGCCGGCGCTGGTCATCTGGCCGGTGGTCCTGCTCGGCGGGCTGGGCATGCTCATCGCCCTGTCCCGCGCCGGCACCACCCTGTTCTGGCGCAGCAACAGCGCCGCCCTGAGCGTGCGCCTCGACCCCGTCCAGCTCGCCGCCACCCTCGGCCTGCTGGCGGGCAGTCCGCTGCTGGTCGCCGCCGCGGCGCCACTGCACGGCTATGTGCTGGACACCGCCCGGCAACTGCTGGACGTGGCGCCCTACTTCGATATCGTCCGGGGGATCGGTCCATGAAGCGCTGGCTGCCACATCCGCTGCTCACCCTGCTGCTGACCCTGACCTGGCTGCTGCTCAACAACAGCCTGAGCCTGGGGCAGCTGCTGGGCCTGCTGCTGGGC
>CAUQPA010000308.1:0-5690 GCA_963519325.1 uncultured Pseudomonas sp.
GGTCTCCGCCGAGCAGGTGGCCGCCGCCATCACCCCGCGCACCAAGGCCATCGTGCCGGTGCACTACGCCGGCGCCAGTTGCGACCTGGCCCCGCTGCGCGCCCTGGCCCGCGAGCACGGCGTGGCGCTGATCGAAGACGCCGCCCACGCCGCCGGCACCCGCTACCAGGGCGAGCCCATCGGCCAGCGCGGCACCGCCATCTTCAGCTTTCACGCCATCAAGAACCTGACCTGCGCCGAAGGCGGCATGCTGGTGACCGACGACGCCACCCTGGCCGAGCGGGTGCGCCGGCTGAAATTCCACGGCCTGGCGGTGGATGCCTTCGACCGCCAGACCCTGGGTCGCAAGCCCCAGGCCCAGGTGCAGGAGCCCGGCTTCAAGTACAACCTCTCGGACATCCACGCCGCCCTGGCCCTGGTGCAGCTGGATCGCCTGGGCGACATCAACAGCCGTCGCCGGCTGCTGGCCCAGGCCTACACCCAGCGCCTGGCCCAGCTGCCGGTCGCGCCCCTGGCGCTGCCCGACTACGCCCAGACCCACGCCTGGCACCTCTACATCCTGCGCATCTGCCCCGAGCGTTGCGGGCTGGATCGCGAAGCCTTCATGGCCGGCCTCAAGGCGCGCGGCATCGGCACCGGCATCCATTTCACCGCCACCCACCTGCATCCCTGGTACCGCGAGCGCTGGCCCGAGCTGGCGCTGCCCAACAGCGAATGGAATTCGGCACGGCTGTGCTCCATCCCGCTGTTTCCCGACATGACCCTCGCCGACGTCGACCGCGTGGTCGGCGCCATCGAAGACCTGCTGGAGAAAGGCGCATGAAGCCCTATGCCATCGACCGGGTATCCGTGGTGATCCCCGTCTACAACGAAGAAGCCAGCCTGCCGGAACTCTTGCGCCGCACCCGCGCCGCCTGCCGCCTGCTGGATTGCCAGGTGGAGATCATCCTGGTCGACGACGGCAGTCGCGACCGCAGCGCCGAGATCCTGCAGCGGGTTGCCAGCGAGCCGGACAGCCCAGTCGTGGCGGTGCTGCTCAATCGCAACTACGGCCAGCACTCGGCGATCCTCGCCGGCTTCGAGCAGGCCCGGGGCGATCTGATCATCACCCTGGACGCCGACCTGCAGAATCCGCCGGAAGAGATCCCGCGCCTGGTGCACACCGCCGCCCAGGGCTACGACGTGGTCGGCACCGTGCGCCAGCAGCGCCAGGATTCCTACCTGCGCACCCTGCCGTCGCGGCTGATCAACCGCGCCGTGCAGCGCTCCACCGGCGTCGCCATGCGCGACTACGGCTGCATGCTGCGCGCCTATCGCCGCCAGGTGGTGCAGGCGATGCTGGCCTGCCATGAGCGCAGCACCTTCATCCCGATCCTGGCCAACAGCTTCGCCCGCCACACCACCGAGATCGAGGTGGCCCACGCCGAGCGCGAACACGGGGATTCCAAGTACGGCTTCCTCAAGCTGATCAACCTGATGTTCGACCTGCTGACCTGCATGACCACCACCCCGCTGCGGCTGCTCAGCCTGTTCGGCGGTGGCCTGGCGCTGTTCGGCTTCGCCTTCGCCGTCCTCCTGCTGTTCCTGCGCCTGACCCATGGCGCCGAGTGGGCGGCCGACGGCGTGTTCTCGCTGTTCGCCATCTTGTTCATCTTCACCGGCGCCCAGTTCGTCGGCCTCGGTCTGCTCGGCGAGTACCTCGGCCGGGTGTACCACGACGTCCGTGCACGCCCCCGGTTCCACGTGGAACAAGTGATCCGCGCCGCCACCCTTTCTCCTTCGCCGGCGCCGCTGCGCCAGGTCCAGTAACAGGAAAGCCCCTGATGAAAACCGCCATCGTCTTCGCCTACCACGACATCGGCTGCGCCGGCCTCGCCGCGCTGATCCAGGCCGGCTATCCCATCGCCGCCGTCTTCACCCATCCCGACGATCCGGGCGAGAACCGCTTCTTCGGCTCGGTGGCCCAGCTCTGCGCCCGCCACGGCATCCCGGTGCACGCTCCGGAAGACGTCAACCACCCGCTGTGGGTGGAGCGCATCCGCGCCCTGGAGCCGGACTTCATCTTCTCCTTCTACTACCGCAACCTGCTGTCCGAGGACGTGCTGGCCTGCGCCAAGCGCGGCGCCTACAACCTGCACGGCTCGCTGCTGCCGCGCTACCGCGGTCGCGCCCCGGCCAACTGGGTACTGGTCAACGGCGAGAGCGAGACCGGCGTGACCCTGCACCGCATGGTCAAGCGTGCCGACGCCGGCGCCATCGTCGCCCAGCAGCGCGTCGCCATCGCTGCCGATGACACCGCCCTGACCCTGCACGCCAAGCTGCGCGAAGCCAGCCAGGAGCTCCTGCGCGATGCCCTGCCGGCGCTGGCCGCCGGTACCCTGGAGGAGCGCGAGCAGGACGAAAGCCAGGCCACCACCTTCGGCCGCCGCAGCGCCGCCGATGGCGAGCTGGAATGGAGCCGTCCGGCCGTGGAACTGGGCAACCTGGTACGCGCCGTGACCCAGCCCTATCCGGGCGCCTTCGGCTGGATCGGCGATCGCAAGCTGATCGTCTGGAGCGCCCAGGCGCGCCAGGAAAGCCATGCCCAGACCCCGGGCAGCGTGCTGAGCCTGGAACCCCTGCGCATCGCCTGTGGCGAGGGCGTCCTGGAAATCCAGGCCGGCCAGCTGGGCGACAACGGCCTGTATCTCGCCGGTCCGCAGCTGGCCCGAGAAGCCGGCCTGGTGGCCGGTGCCCGCCTGCACCGCCAGGATCGCCGCGCCAAGCGCCGCACCCGGGTGCTGATCCTCGGCGTCAACGGCTTCATCGGCAACCACCTCTCCGAGCGTCTGCTGGCCGACGGCAACTACGAGGTCCATGGCCTGGACATCGGCTCCGATGCCATCGAGCGCCTCAAGACCAACCCGCATTTCCACTATGTGGAAGGCGACATCTCCATCCACACCGAGTGGCTGGAATACCACATCAAGAAGTGCGACGTGGTGCTGCCGCTGGTGGCCATCGCCACTCCCATCGAATACACCCGCAACCCGCTGCGCGTGTTCGAGCTGGATTTCGAGGAAAACCTCAAGATCGTTCGCCACTGCGTGAAGTACAACAAGCGCGTGATCTTCCCGTCCACCTCCGAGGTGTACGGCATGTGCCAGGACGAGCGCTTCGACGAAGACCGCTCCAACCTGGTGGTCGGCCCGATCAACAAGCAGCGCTGGATCTATTCGGTCTCCAAGCAGCTGCTCGACCGGGTCATCTGGGCCTATGGCGCCAAGGGCCTGAAATTCACCCTGTTCCGTCCCTTCAACTGGATGGGCCCGCGCCTGGACCGCCTGGATTCCGCGCGCATCGGCAGCTCCCGCGCCATCACCCAGCTGATCCTCAACCTGGTGGAAGGCACCCCGATCAAGCTGGTCGACGGTGGCGCCCAGAAGCGCTGCTTCACCGACGTCGACGACGGCATCGAGGCGCTGTTCCGCATCATCGAGAACCAGGGCGGTCGCTGCGACGGCCAGATCGTCAACATCGGCAACCCGGACAACGAAGCGAGCATCCGCGAGCTGGCCGAGGAGCTGCTGGCCCAGTTCGAGGCCCATCCGCTGCGCCACGAGTTCCCGCCCTTCGCCGGCTTCCGCGAGGTGGAGAGCAAGAGCTTCTACGGCGACGGCTACCAGGACGTGGCCCACCGCAAGCCCAGCGTGGAGAACGCCCGCCGCCTGATCGACTGGCAGCCGACCACCGCCATGGCCGCCACCGTCGGCAAGACGCTGGACTTCTTCCTGCGCGAAGCCATGGCGCAGCGGGAGGCGTGATGAACCCTGTGATCCCGGCCAGCCTGCGCATCGACGTGGACACCTATCGCGGCACCCGCGAAGGGGTGCCGCGGCTGCTCGACCTGCTGGATGAAGCCGGGGTCAAGGCGACCTTCTTCTTCAGCGTCGGTCCGGACAACATGGGGCGCCACCTGTGGCGCCTGGTGAAGCCCACCTTCCTGTGGAAGATGCTCCGTTCCAAGGCCGCCAGCCTCTATGGCTGGGACATCCTCCTGGCCGGCACCGCCTGGCCGGGTCGGCCCATCGGGCGCGACCTCGGCCACCTGATGCGCGAGACCCGCGCCCGCGGGCACGAGGTCGGGCTGCACGCCTGGGATCACCACGCCTGGCAGGCCCATACCGGGCACTGGAACGTGGAGCGCCTGGGCGAGGAATTCGGCCGTGGCCTGCACGCCCTGGAAGACATCCTCGGCGCCAAGGTCGACTGCTCCGCCGCCGCTGGCTGGCGCGCCGATCCCCGCGTGGTGCAGGCCAAGGAGGCGTTCGGCCTCAGGTACAACAGCGACTGCCGTGGCAGCGCCCTGTTCCGTCCGCGCCTGGGCAATGGCGGCCACGGCACGCCGCAGATCCCGGTGGACATGCCGACCTTCGACGAGGTGGTCGGCCCCGACCTCGCCGCCGCCAACTGGAACGACTACCTACTCAAGCTGTTCCGCCCCGGCGCGCTCAATGTCTACACCCTGCACGCCGAGGTGGAAGGCATCGCCTTCGCCGAGGACTTCCGCCGCCTGCTCAAGGCTGCGCAGGAGCAGGGCGTGCTCTTCCTGACCCTCGGCGATCGCCTGCCGACCGATCCGCGGCAACTGCCGGCGGGCAATCTGGTCCGCGGCAGCCTGGCCGGGCGCCAGGGTTGGCTGGGCGTGCAAGCATGACCAGGCGCCGCCTGCTGATGCTGTTGCCGCTGGCGCTGCTGGCCTATGTGCTGCCGCTAGGCTGGCGTGGCCTGTGGATCCCGGACGAGTCGCGCTACGCGCAGATCGCCCAGGAACTCTGGCGCCGCGGCGACTGGGTGGTACCGCACTTCCTCGGCCTGCCCTATTTCGAGAAGCCCATCGGTGGCTACTGGACGCAGGCCATCGCCCAGGCCTGGCTCGGCGATTCCCTGCTCAGCGTGCGCCTGGTGCCGCTGCTGGCCAGTCTCGCCACCGCCGCCCTGGTGGTGCGCTTGACCCGGCTGATCTGGCAGGACCGCCCCCTGGCGCTGCTGGCCGGGGTGCTCTATCTCTCCTGCGTGGCCGTGGCCGGCCTGGCCACCTACGTGACGTTGGATGCCCAGTTCGCCTTCTGGATGGCCCTGGCGCTGCTCGCCCTCTGGCAGGCCCAGGCCGCCGAGAGCCGGGGCGCGGCCCTGGGCCATTGGGCACTGCTGGGGCTGGCCTGCGGGTGCGGCCTGCTGACCAAGGGCTTTCTCGCCCTGGTGTTGCCGGTGCTGCTGGCCGTGCCTTTCTTCATCCTGCAGGGCCGCCTGGGCGAATTGCTCTGCCGTGGCCCCCTGGCGGTGCTGGTGGCGGTGCTGGTAGTGGCGCCCTGGGCGCTGCTGGTGGCCCATCGCGATCCGGACTTCTGGAATTTCTTCTTCTGGCACGAGCACATCCAGCGTTTCGCCGGCCAGGACGCCCAGCACGAGCGGCCGTTCTGGTTCTACGGCCCGGTGCTGCTGCTGGCCATCCTGCCCTGGGCGGGGCTGCTGCCGCGCACCCTCGGGCGCACCTGGCAGGAGCGACGTCACCGCGGGACCGCCTTCCTCGGCATCGCCGTGGTCGGCCAGCTGCTGTTCTTCAGCCTCAGCCGCGGCAAGCTGCCCACCTATCTGCTGCCGACCCTGGCGGCGCTGGTGCCGCTGCTGGCGCGCACCCTGCTGGAGGC
>CAUQPA010000309.1:0-5682 GCA_963519325.1 uncultured Pseudomonas sp.
CCCGCCAGCTTGGGGCCCACTATGTGCTCTACACTCGCTTCGCCGGTGCGGACGATCGCATCGGGACCTGGGAGGAGTGGGAAGACCAGGACGACATCGGCCGGGTAGGGCGCGATCGCAGCGTCGTGCAGATGATGCTGGTGGAGGTCGCCACCTTCCGCCTGGTGGACACGGCGCGGATCCGCAGTCGCGGCGGCTTCTTGACGTTCTACGACGAGCGCCCGGAAGACCTGCTCGGCCCGGCGCTGAACGAATACGCCCAACGCCTCCTGGGGTTGGGCCCACGCTAGAGGAGAGGGCTGTGCAGCCAGGTGACGTGACGCGCAATCTGCTGGCGCAACTGCCGGCCTGCGAAGATGGCCGCCTGCCGCCGGTGGAGCTCTGGCATCCGCCTTTCTGCGGCGACATCGACATGCGCATCGCCCGCGACGGCACCTGGTACCACCAGGGCACGCCCATTGGCCGGCCGGCCATGGTGCGCCTCTTCTCCACCATCCTGCGCCGCGATCCGGAGCGCTATGTACTGGTGACACCGGTGGAATGCGTCGGCATCCAGGTGGAAGACGCACCCTTCCTCGCCGTGGACGTCGAATGGCGCGGCGACGGAACAGACCAGGCGCTGGATTTCCTCACCAACGTGGGCGACAGGGTCGCCGCTGGCGCCGAGCACTCGCTGCGCTTCGCCGAGCAGGATGGCCAGCCGGCGCCCTATGTCCGGGTGCGCGGTGGCCTGGAGGCGCGGCTCAATCGGGCGGTCTTCTACCAGTTGATGGACAGGGTCGAGCAGGGCAGCCATCAAGGGCAGGACTGGCTCGGCCTCTGGAGTCGCGGCGTCTTCTTTCCCGTCGCTCCCGCCGAATGAAGAAAGGGCCGCGAGGGGCCCTTTCTTGTGACTTACATGTTGGGGTAGTTGGGACCGCCACTGCCTTCCGGCGCCACCCAGGTGATGTTCTGCGCGGGATCCTTGATGTCGCAGGTCTTGCAGTGCACGCAGTTCTGGGCGTTGATCTGGAAGCGCGGCTCGCCGCCATCGCGTACCACCTCGTAGACCCCGGCCGGGCAATAGCGCTGCGCCGGCTCGTCGTACAGCGGCAGGTTCTGGGTGATGGGGATCGACGGGTCCTTGAGCTTCAGGTGGACCGGCTGGTCTTCCTCATGGTTGGTGTTGGAGAGGAATACCGAGGAGAGCTTGTCGAAGCTCAGCTTGCCATCCGGCTTGGGATAGCTGATGCGCGGCGCCTCGTCGGCCTTCTTCAGGCAGGTATGGTCCATGCGGCGGTCGTGCAGGGTGAAGGGCAGGGCGCCGCCCAGCAGGTTGTGCTCGACGAAGGCGAACGCCGGGCCGAGCAGCGGACCGAACTTGTGCATGGCCGGGCCGAAGTTGCGGCTGGCATGGAGTTCTTCCTGCAGCCAGCTGCCCTTGAAGCCGTCCACGTAGCCCTGCAGCTCGTCACCCTCGCGACCCGCGGCCAGGGCGGCGACGATGGCGTCGGCGGCGAGCATGCCGGACTTCATCGCGGTGTGGCTGCCCTTGATCTTGGCCGGGTTGAGGGTGCCCAGGTCGCAACCGATCAGGGCGCCACCGGGGAAGACCATCTTCGGCAGGGAATTCAGGCCGCCCTTGACCAAGGCACGGGCGCCGTAGGAGACGCGCTTGCCACCTTCCAAGTACTGGGCCACCACCGGGTGGTGCTTGTAGCGTTGGAATTCGTCGTAGGGCGACAGGTGCGGATTGCTGTAGGCCAAGTCGACGATCAGGCCGACCACCACCTGGTTGTCTTCCAGGTGATAGAGGAAGGAGCCGCCCGGATTCTCCTTGTCCAGCGGCCAGCCGGAGGTGTGGATCACCAGGCCCTGCTCGTGCTTGGCCGGATCGATCTCCCACAGTTCCTTGATGCCGATGCCATAGTGCTGCGGATCGGCGCCTTCGCCGAGCTTGAATCTCTGGCCGAGCTGCTTGCCCAGGTGACCACGGCAGCCCTCGGCGAAGAGGGTGTACTTGCCGCGCAATTCCATGCCGGGGGTGTAGACGCCTTCCTTGGGCTGGCCTTCGCGATCCACGCCAAGGTCGCCGGTGATGATGCCGCGCACCACGCCCTGCTCATCGATCAGCGGTTCCTGGGCGGCGAAGCCCGGATAGATCTCCACGCCCAGGGCTTCGGCCTGCTGGCCCAGCCAGCGGCAGAGGTTGCCCAGGGAGATGATGTAGTTGCCCTCGTTGTGCATGGGCTTAGGCACGAAGAAGTTGGGCACCTTGGTGGCCTGGCGCTCGTCCTTGAGCAGGTAGATGTCATCGCGCTTGACCGGGGTGTTCAGCGGCGCGCCCAGCTCCTTCCAGTTGGGAAACAGCTCGTCCAGCGCCCGGGGTTCGAAGACCGCACCGGAGAGAATGTGGGCGCCGACCTCGGAGCCTTTCTCGACCACGCACACGCTGATTTCCTGGCCCTGTTCGGCGGCCTGCTGCTTGAGGCGACAGGCCGCGGACAGGCCCGCGGGGCCAGCCCCGACGATCACCACGTCGAATTCCATGTATTCGCGTTCCACGGCTCACTCTCCTCAGGCAAAACTCACGATCTGGTTATTTATGTGGGGGTACAACAAAAGACTTCATTATATCCGGGGCGCTCCCTCGCACCCATTCAAACGTTTGTTTAAATTTTCTGCAAGCCTGTTAGACTCGGGTATCACTGGCCCCTGACGGACTGTCGCGTTGACCCCTGCTGGCTTGGACGTCAACATAGGAAGAATTTGCAACTAGGTGTTGGCCGACAGGGGTCGTGTCAACGCAAGGCCGCCTTGGCGTCCTGTTTATTCACCAGAATAAATCGAGGGATTCATGAAGGTTCTCGTAGCTGTCAAACGCGTGGTGGACTACAACGTCAAGGTCCGCGTCAAGGCCGACCAGACCGGTGTCGACCTGGCCAACGTCAAGATGTCCATGAACCCCTTCTGCGAAATCGCCGTGGAAGAAGCGGTGCGCCTGAAGGAAAAGGGCATTGCCAGCGAGATCGTGGTGGTGACCGCCGGTCCCGCCCAGGCGCAGGAACAACTGCGTACCGCCCTGGCCCTGGGCGCCGATCGCGCCGTGCTGATCGACACCGGCGCTGCCGAGCTGTCGTCGCTGACCACCGCCAAGCTGCTCAAGGCCGTGGTAGACAAGGAGCAGCCGCAGCTGGTGATCCTCGGCAAGCAGGCCATCGACAGCGACAACAACCAGACCGGCCAGATGCTGGCCGCCCTGACCGGCTTCGCCCAGGGCACCTTCGCCTCCAAGGTGGAGCAGGCCGGTGATGGCCTCAACGTGACCCGCGAGATCGATGGCGGTCTGCAGACCGTGGCGCTCAAGCTGCCAGCGGTGGTGACCACCGATTTGCGCCTCAACGAGCCGCGCTACGCCTCGCTGCCGAACATCATGAAGGCCAAGAAGAAGCCGCTGGAAACCCTGACCCCCGACGCCCTGGGCGTGGCGGTCCAAGCCTCCTACGAGGTGGTCAAGGTGGAAGCCCCGGCCGGTCGCCAGGCGGGCATCAAGGTCAAGTCCGTGGCCGAACTGGTCGAAAAACTCAAGAACGAAGCTAAGGTGATCTGATGGCCATTCTCGTCATTGCCGACCACGACAACGCCAGCCTCTTCGGCGCCACCCTGAACACCGTCGCCGCGGCCCAGGCCATCGGTGGCGACACCCACGTGCTGGTCGCCGGCCAGAACGCCCAGCCGGTCGCCGAGGCCGCCGCCAAGGTCGCCGGTGTCAGCAAGGTGCTCCTGGCCGACAACGCCGCCTACGCCCACCAGCTGCCGGAAAACATCGCGCCGCTGGTGGTCGAGCTGGCCGGCAACTACAGCCACGTGCTGGCCGCCGCCAGCACCAACGGCAAGAACTTCCTGCCGCGCGTCGCGGCGATGCTGGACGTCGACCAGATCTCCGAGATCATCGCCGTCGAATCCGCCGACACCTTCAAGCGGCCGATCTATGCCGGCAATGCCATCGCCACCGTGCGCTCCACCGCCCCGATCAAGGTGATCACCGTGCGCGCCACCGGTTTCGATCCGGTCGCCGCCGAGGGTGGCTCCGCCGCCATCGAGGCCGTGAGCGCGGTCAAAGACGCCGGCATCTCCAGCTTCGTCGGCGAAGAGCTGGCCAAGTCCGACCGTCCCGAGCTGGGCGCCGCCAAGGTGGTGGTCTCCGGTGGTCGCGGTCTGCAGAACGGCGACAACTTCAAGATCCTCTACGCCCTGGCCGACAAGCTGGGCGCGGCGGTGGGTGCCTCGCGCGCCGCGGTGGACGCCGGCTTCGTGCCCAACGACATGCAGGTCGGCCAGACCGGCAAGATCGTCGCGCCGCAGCTGTACATCGCCGTGGGCATCTCCGGGGCCATCCAGCACCTGGCGGGCATGAAGGATTCCAAGGTGATCGTCGCCATCAACAAGGACGAGGAGGCCCCGATCTTCCAGGTGGCCGACTACGGCCTGGTGGGCGATCTGTTCGAACTGGTGCCGGAGCTGGAAAAGGCCGTCTAAGGCTCTTCCGCTCGCAAGAAGCCCGCCCCTTGGCGGGCTTTTTCATGGGCGCGCCAATGCTTAGCGCAGAGCCTCGGCATCGAGCTGGAGTATGGCGCTGCCTTGTCGTTTTTGGACATTGCCGCCTTGGGAATGGAAGCGGTAAGGTCAGTACCAGCTGTACCGGTATACCTTCAGGGTAGCCTGCTACTGTTCCGCTCTCGTCCAGGAAGACGCCATGACCAATCTGTTGCTCTATCAGCGCATCGCCCAGCAATTGGCGAACGACATCCGCACGGGCGTCTACAAGCCCGGCGAGCGGGTGCCCTCGGTGCGCAAGCTGAGCCAGCAACTGGGCGTCAGCCATGCCAGCGTCCTGCAGGCCTATGCCACCCTGGAAGACCAGGGCCTGATCCGCGCGCGGCCGCAGTCGGGTTTCTACGTACACCAGACGCCGGCCCTGACCGCGCCGACGCCGGACATCGCCACCGTGGAGCGGCCGAGTCTGGTGACCCGCGCCGGCATCATCAACCAGGTGCTGGCCGAATCGCGCCGCGAAGGCGTGGTGCCCCTGGGCATGGCGGTACCCCAGCCCGACTATCTGCCGCTGCGGGCCTTGCACCAGCAGCTGTCCAAGGTGACCCGCTTCCAAGCCCGGGCGGCCTTTTCCTATCTGCACAGTCCGGGCTTCGAGCCCCTGCGCCGCCAGGTGGCCATCCGCCTGCGCGATGCCGGGGTGGTGGTGGGCCCGGAAGAGGTGGTGATCACCCATGGCTGCGTGGATGCCCTGCAGATGTCACTGCGGGTGCTGACCAAGCCTGGCGATCTGATCGCCACCGAGTCGCCGTCCTACTACGGGCTGTTGCAACTGGCCGAGGTGCTGGGCCTCAAGGTGATCGAGATCCCCTGCGATCCCGAGACCGGCCTCAGTGTCGAGGCCCTGCAACTGGCGGCGAGCCAGTGGCCGGTCAAGGCCCTGGTGGTGGCGGCGCGCCTGAGCAATCCGCTGGGTGGCAGCATGCCGGAGGCGCGGCAGAAGCAGCTGCTGCGGCTGGCGGCCGAGCGCAACATCGCCATCGTCGAAGACGACATCTATGGCGAGCTGACCTACGACAGCGGTTCCAAGGCGCTCAAGGCCCTCGACAAGCAGGGGCGGGTCATCTACTGCTCGAGCTTTTCCAAGAC
>CAUQPA010000310.1:0-5667 GCA_963519325.1 uncultured Pseudomonas sp.
AAGGCAATATCGTCCACACCGGGGCCGCGGTGGGCTGGACGGCGCGGCTGCTGGGCGGCGCCGGCGAGCTGGAGGCCCTGGCCGCCGAAGCCGCGGCGCTGCCGGACAACGGTGGCGTCTACTTCGTCCCGGCACTCGGGGGGCTCGGTGCGCCGCATTGGCGCGCCGAGGCGCGGGGGCTGTTCTGCGGTCTCAGCGAGAAGTGCGGACGAGCGCACCTGATGCGTGCGGCCCTGGAAGCCATCGCCTACCAGATCCGCGATGTCTTCGATGCCATGCAGCAGGACAGCCCGACACCCCTGGAGGAGCTCTGGGTGGACGGCGGCGCCACGCGCAACGAATGGCTGCTGCAATTCCAGGCCGATCTGTTGCAGCGCCCGGTGATCTGCAGCCTGTCGCCGGAGGTCTCGGCCCTGGGCGCCGCCCATCTGGCCGGCCATGCCCTGGGCTGGTGGCAGGACGCCGCGGCGCTCGGCGACCTCGAACGGCCCCGGCGCCGCTACGAGCCGCGTGCCAACGCCGTGCCCGAGTTGTATGCCGGCTGGCGCCAGGCACTGGCGCGGACGCTGCTGTAAACACTGTAGGTTGGGTTGAGGCAGCTCCATCGCCGAAGCCCAACGATGCAGATTCGATCGGGCCACCGTTGGGCTTCGCTGCGCTCAACCCAACCTACGGGGCACGTAGCGTGGAAAACGGCGCAGCCTTTTCCACTGGGATACCGTGGCGAGGGGCGCCCTCACCCCAACCCTCTCCCCGAGGGAGAGGGGGCTAGACCGTAGCTTGGGTTGAGACGGCTCCATCCTCGAAGCTCAACGCTGACAAACGCTGAGACACCGTTGGGCTTCGCTGCGCTCAGCCCAACCTACGGTGGCCCTGAGTCGCCTGGCTCAAGTCGGCAAGGTCATGAAGATCTGCGTTCCCTGGCCGGGGCGCGACACCACGCCGATGCGGCCACCGTGCTGGCGGATGATTTCCTTGCACAGCGCCAGGCCCAGGCCGGCGCCGCCTTTCTGGCTGCCGATCTGCACGAAGGGTTCGAACACCCGACCCTGCTGGGCATAGGCGATGCCTTCGCCGTTGTCCTGCACCGCCATCAGCAACTGGTCGTTCTGGCGTAGCGCCTGGATGACGATCCGCCCGCCTGCCGGGGTATGGCGCAGGGCGTTGCTCAACAGGTTGTCGAACACCCGCGCCAGCTGCTTGGGGTCCAGGCTGACCCGCGGCAGCGGCGTGTGCAGCAACTCCACGCTCAATTCGACATCGCGCTCGCGGGCCTCGTCGGCATGGCGGGCGCGGGCTTCTTCCAGCAGGTCGCCGATCTCGCTGGGCAGCTTTTCCGGGCGCTGCAGGCCGCTCTGGTGGCGCGAATAGTCCAGCAGGTCGTTGATCAGCTGCACCAGGCGGTGGGTTTCCTCGTCCACCGTCTGCAGCAGATAGGCCTCGCGGGATTCCGGCGCCACCTTGAGGCGCTCGCGCAGCAGGCCGAAGGCCATGTGCATGCCGGTGACCGGGGTGCGCAGTTCGTGGGAGGCGCGCAGGACGAATTCGTTGCGCACCCGGTCGAAGGCGCGCTGCTCGGTGACGTCGCGCAGCACCATGAGCGCGCCGACGCTACGGCCATCGGCGTGGTTCACCGGCGTCAGGCTCCAGGCCAGCAGGCGAATCCCGTCGTCGACGCGGATCTCCAGGTCTTCGGGCGCCGCATCCAGGGCGCCGCCGGCCAGCACCCGCTGCACGCTGGCCTCGATCTCCGGCCGCTCCAGGGCGGCGATCAGGGATTCGCCCAGGTGGTTCTCGTTCCAGCCGAGCTGGCGGCAGGCCACCGGGTTGGCGTGCTCGATGTTGCCCTGGGGATCGAGGATCACCAGGCCATAGTCGATGCCGTCGAGCACCGCCTGCAGGCGCCGCTGGCCGGCCACCAGGGCCTCGACGTTGGTCTGGCTGAGCCGGTGCAGCGCCTGGGCCATGTTGCCGAAGCGGCGGCTGAGCAGGGTGAACTCGGCGATCTGCGAGGTCGGCAGCTGGACGTCGAAGTTGCCCTGGCTGATGCGCTCGGCAGCCTTGGCCAGGCCGTCGATGGGCCCGGTGAAGCGCTTGGCGATGCCGTTGGCCGTCACCACCCCGGTGACCAGGATGGCCACGCCGATCATCGCCAGCAGCAGGGCGATGATCACCGCGCGGTCGTGGGCCTCGTCCTGCATGCGTTCCAGGGTCACCACATAGCTTTTCTGCAGGTCATAGATGCGGTTGCGCAGCTCGTTGAGGGTTTCCTGGAAGTCCGGGTCGGCGCGCAGCTGGGCATAGCCGCTGGGGGGCGCCTGCAGGTAGGCGGCGAAGCGCTCGTAGCGACGCTTGACGTCTTCCAGCACGGCCAGCTGCTCGGGCTTGCGCATCTCGCCCTGGACCAGCTGCAGATACTGCTCGAAGCGCTGCTGGGCCGCCGCCAGGGACTGCGCATCCGGGGCGCCGTCGAGCATCTGGAACAGGCTGTTGCTCAGCTCCTGGCGCATGTTCAGCGTCAGGTTGATGAAGTCCAGGTTGCTGCGCGTCTGGACGCTCTGCTCGCGGGCCAGGTGGAGGACGCTCACCAGCCCGACCAGCAGCCCTATGAGAGCCACGGCGATCAGGGCGGAGATGCTGAGGAAGAGGCGGGTGTGCAGCTTGATCGGCAGTTTCATAGCCCGTACTGCTTGCGTTTTCGATAGAGCGTGGAGGCGTCGATACCCAGGGTCTTGGCCGCCTGGTCGAGGGTCTCGCTGGTGGCCATCACCGCGGCGATGTGCGCCCGCTCCAGGGCTTCCAGGCTCAGCGCCTCGCCGACCCGTGGCGCGCTGGCGGCGCTGGCAGTGGCCGGGCCATCGCCGAGGCCCAGGTGATTGACGTCCACCAGGTCCTGGCCGCAGATGATGCTCGCGCGTTCGATGACGTTGCGCAGCTCGCGGACGTTGCCCGGCCAGCCGTAGCTGCGCAGGGCTTCCAGCGCCGCCTCGCTGAAGCCGTGGGCGGGTCTGTTGTAGTCCTTGACGAAGCGGGCCAGGAAGCGCTCGGCCAGGTCGACGATGTCTTCCTTGCGTTCACGCAGCGGCGGCAGGTTGAGCACGATGACGTTGAGGCGATAGAGCAGGTCTTCGCGGAATTCGTTTTCCGCCACCATCTGTTCCAGATTGCGGTTGGTGGCGGCGAGGATGCGCACGTCGGCGCGGCGGGTCACCGGATCGCCGACGCGCTCGTATTCCTTGTCCTGGATGAAGCGCAGGAGCTTGGGCTGCAGCGCCAGGGGAAAATCGCCGATCTCGTCGAGGAAGAGCGTACCGCCGTCGGCCTGGCTGACCCGGCCGAGGGTGCTCTCGCTGGCTCCGGTGAAGGCGCCGCGGGTATGGCCGAACATCTCGCTTTCCATCAGGTCGGCGGAGAGCGACGGACAGTTGATGGTGACGAAGGTCTTCTTGGCCCGGCGACTCCAGGCATGGATGGCGCGCGCCAGTTCGCCCTTGCCCGAGCCCGACTCCCCAAGGATCAGCACGTTGGCATCGGTGGTGGCGACCTGCCGGGCGGTTTCCAGGATGCCCATCATCGCCGGACTGCGCGAATCGAGGCCAGCGCTGGACTTGCGCACCTCGCCTTCGAGGGCTTCCAGCCGCGCGGAGAGCTGGCGGAATTCCAGCTGCTTGGCGGCGGCCATGCGCAGCTGGTCCGGACTGCAGGGCTTTACCAGGTAGTCGGCGGCGCCGGCCTGCATGGCATCCACGGCGGTGTCGATGGCCGAGTGGGCGGTGACGATCACCACGCGCATCCAGGGCGCCTGGATGCGCATCTGCTGCAGCACGTCCAGGCCGTTGTCCGCACCCAGGCGCAGATCCAGGAAGCAGAGGTCGTAGACCTGCCGGAGCAACAGGGCTTCGGCCTGGGCCGCGCTGTTGGCCGTGGCGACGCTGTAGCCGGCGTCCTCCAGGCAGAAGCGAAAGGTACGCAGGATGGCGGCTTCGTCGTCCACGAGCAGGATGCGACCGCTGGTTTGTTCCATGACGGAGAGACTCCAGGCCGAAAGGCCGAAACGCGCTAAAAGACCGAGCTGGCAGTTAGTCCATCATACATCGTGCAAGTTGCAATCCGCAGGACCGATGGGAAAGCCGGCAGGGGGAATGGCGGCATCGTGCAGTTCGCAATCCGCCTCGTGAAGTCGTCCGAAAAGGTGGCTTTTGCCCGAACAGAAGGGGGCGAGGAGGTCTTTCCTGCCGCTGCGCCGGTCAGCAACGGCCAGTGGGGACGGCGCCAGCGCCCCTGGCCATCATGCAAAACGCAATGCGTCGGGCGTTGCACCTTGCAAGGTGCATGTCGGCCTGCGCTCTCGATAAATCATAAGTCATTGTTTTATATAGCAAAAATTCTTTTCGAAAAGCTGGCACGCAGTCTGCAATCTCCTTGGCAAGCCGGCCTTAGGGCCAACGGATTGCAGGAGAGACCCGATGATCAGCCAGACCCTTCGCAAGCACTTGGTAGGTACTGCGCTCTTCGCTTGCTTCGCCAGCGCTGCCGTCGCCGCCCCGCAGGGGCAGGACATCAGCCGCGAACAGGCACTCATCGCGTCCACCCGGATCGCTGCCCAGGCCATGGTGCCGGCAGCCAAGCCGTTGGCCAGCCAAGGTCGCGGGGAACTCAAAGCCATCCCGGCACAGTCCAATGGTGACCGCCTGGTGAAGCAGACCCGCTGGGTATTCTGAGATCGCGACCATGATGTGGATGCTGCTGTTGATGTCGTTGTTCGTTGCAGCTGCGGTCGTGAGCATGGGGATGTTGCTCAGTGCTTTGATGATGGGTCGTGCGCTCAATCAGACGCACAACCTCAACGGTCTGGATCTCGATCTGACCGCTGTGGAACCACGGATGGCGAGTCTGGACACCCAGGATTTCGCTAATAAAACCACTGCTCGCTGGACAGGTGCTGTCGTCCGCTGAGTGCACTTGCAATACATAGGAGAAACACCATGCTGAGCTGGGCTATCACTTTCCTGATCATCGCGATCATCGCAGGCGTCCTGGGTTTCGGTGGCATCGCCGGTACCGCCACCAGTATCGCCAAGATCCTGTTCGTGCTGTTCCTGGTGCTGTTCGTGGTGTCGTTCTTCATGGGTCGCCGCCGTCCCTGACGCCAGACCTATGAGCGCAACGGGTCGCCGGTCTTAGAGACCGGCGGCCGAGGCTCTGTCATCGAACTGCAGCCTTAGGCCGGTTCAATAGCATCCTCGAAGTCGTCTCGCACAACGGGACGCGATGGCCACATGGTCGGGACGCTCTGCGGTATCGGGAGGGTTCCAAGAGTACAGGGAGTACTTTCGCACTCGCGGCGGACTGGGCTGGTTACGATTACACCCCTGAATTCGAAAGGTATTCCCAACAGGAGATACCGGCCGGCGTCAGGGGTGTCGTCGTTTTTGGGCCGAGGAAATCCTTCAGCCCTGCCAGAAGGCATCCCACCAGGAGCGCTCGCCACGAGCGTCCTCGAGTACCACGGTGCAGGTGGTACCGGCCGCCAGCAGTATCCCGTCAGCCACCGGATCCAGGGCGATCCGTACCGGTACGCGCTGGGCCAGGCGGACCCAGTTGAAGGTGGGGTTGACGTCCGCGGTGAGTTCACGGCTCTGGGGATTGTCCCGGTCGTAGATGCCC